>JASFIU010000154.1:0-9455 GCA_050122495.1 Desulfobacterales bacterium
GATCAATTTGAATCTTTGCGATTTGTTTCCGCACAGCAGTAAAGTAATTTTCAACCGTAACGGGCGCAGGGCCCGAGTAATGACAAATTTGCAGACGATTGAACGCGTGCTCTCTACCGATCCCCGATAGTGTAAAGGTATAATCTTTTCCGTTCAAGCCCGTAACTTCAAAGAATTGCCGCTGTCGCATTTCCTGAAATACGGCATCGATTACTGGAAAAGAAAGCTTTAGGTCGTTACTTAACTCACTGATTCTACTGGCGCCTTTACTGTATAAGTAGCGCAATACCAGGTCCTCCACCAGGCGCACCGGGATGTCGAGATTCTGCAAACTATCCGGCGCCTTGGGTGTATAAACCAGATCGATTTCTGATTGTTTTTCTGCTTCCATGCTATGCATCGGTGACCTCCAAAATGAAAAAAGCACTTGCCATTATCATATTAATCTTAATTTAACTGAACAAATTCCTCATTTTCTACCTGTAGAAGATAAAGTTTTTTAACCGTATCTCCGTTTTCTTTGAACGAAGTATAGCCCGTGACACCCTCGAAGTTGCGAAGCATTTTGAGCGCATCCTTCAAATCCCTTCTGGATCTAATTTCCGAGTTGCTCAAGATATGGAAATTTATCATGGCTGTGTCATAAGCCAGTGCTTCGATAAATCCCGGTCTTTGACCGTATCGTGCGTCAAAGGCAGTAATAAATTCTCGAATATTTATTTTGGGATCTTCGGCATAAAAAACATCAGTTATTATAGCTTCTTGGACGTAGTCTCGTGCCATATGGATTAATTTGTCGGAATGCCAGAGATTGGTGCCCACCAGAAGGACCCGATCGATATCGTAAAATGCAAGTTGTGGTGCGATCAATGCGATTTTTTCGACGCTGTCCGGTATGAAGATGGCATCGAAATCCAAATTAACTTCGACTTTTCGGTGTCTACTATTTCTGGACCTCTGAAGGTTTCTTGAAGCCGGATAACCCGCTTTATCCCATTCATGATTTTTCGCGAATTTCTTGATCTGCAATGCAAAATCAGTCTGTTCCGGTTTATAGGATTCAACGGCCACCAGAGAAGCACCGTAATCCAACGCTCGCTCCCGAAAAAGTTCCAAAAAGGTATCACCATAAATTTCTTCGGGGTAAAGGACGGCAAAACGTTTTACGCCAAGTTGATTTACCACATAGGGCAACAGTGTATCGATCTGCATCTGGGGAGTCAAAAATATGCGAAAGACGTAATCACCCAGATCTGGGATTCCGGGCTTCTGTGTCAGTGCGATAATCGGAATGCCTAATGATTGTGCTTCTTGAGCAGCATGTTTACTAGTCATTATCGGACCGATGATGAGTGAAACGCGCTGCTTATCAAACTGCCTTACGGCTTTAATCGCTATTTCCGAATCAGAGCGCGTATCCTTGACAATTATTTCAAAATCAGGCTGATTGCTTTGGCGGTTGAATTGATCCAGTGCGAATTGAATGCCATTCAGGGCCCGATTCCCGAATTCCGCATAAGGGCCCGTGAGCGGTAGCAGGCACCCGATCACCCTTCGCTTGAAAGCAAGTCTCCGATTAATCTCCTTGATCCATTGTTGTGCCGCATGTCTTTTTTCATGATCAGAATAATTAGCTGCCAGTTCTGAAAAAATGCCTAAAGCTGCTTCGTAATTTTCGTTTTGAACAAGGTAAAGGCCCCGTTCAAATAGAAAGTAGCCTATAAGAAATTGATCATCCAGTTTTGTTGAAAGTGACAGCATGTCTTCATCACTCAACTGACTGGTGGCTGTTTTCAGTTTCAAGGGGATATTCTCTTCTTTCGCAAGCCCTGCCATTTGGTAGAAGAATATCGCTTCCTTCGGTGATTTTAAAGACATGTAGGTATCGCCCAGGACTTCGTATGCAGTAGACAGATGCGTTTTCGAATCTGTTTTTTCGATAATATTTGACGCCTGCAAAATGACTTTTTTGAATCGGCCTTGTCTTTGATGAAACATCATGCTCTCAATCATGGCATCTATCGCAAATTCGCTGTGAGGGTATTCCGCGATCAATCTTTGATAGGCCGCTAGGCTGTGATCATGTTTTGCTTGATTTGCATAAATCGCTGCGATTCTCATCAGCGCGATATCAGCATTAGAGTCAGAAGGATAACAATCAAGAAATTTTTGATAAGCCTTGAGAGCACGCTCATATAAATTTGAATGAAACAGATTTTCAGCATCTGAGAAAAGCCATGCGACATCCTCAGGCTTGCAAGAAGTCTCTGGCTTTAATTGCATTGCACTGCATGAACAGATGGCAAAAGCAAGTATCGGTATCAATAATTTGAGTTGCGTTCTCATCTTCCTTTAGAAAAATTCCTCAGTATTTCCTTAATAAACCGCCATATTTAGGACTCGATACTTATTTCATCAGAGCGTGTGCAAAAATGATGCAAAAATTTCTTTTAATTAATTTTTTCCGGTAATGATTTAATTTAAATACAAAAATTCATACTCACGCTACAAGAATGAGTCATGATTATGAAAAATTGTCTTAATTTTCCTAACCTTGATTTCACAATTTTTGAATTTAATTTCCCAATTTTGATCATGCGCGGAATTCGGCTGAGGATCAGGGTCGGTACGGAGATGCTGGATCCTATCGTATTTTTCCTAAATTTTTGGACAAAAATGTCGATAATTAAAATAAGAAGGCGGATAATGTCGAGTGCTTTGCATCCTGATAAAGTTGTTCACAAAAGACGATGGCAATGGAAACTGAACTGATCGGCGTAAGCCAAAATATCGAGCGGATCAAAAAGCGGATTAGGCAGGTAGCCGATACAGATTTAAATATCCTGGTGTGCGGCGAAACGGGAGTTGGAAAAGAAGTTGTTGTCAGGAGCCTCTATCAGGAATCGAAACGTCTCGGCAAACCCTTTGTGAAGGTCAACTGCGCTGCCCTGCCTGGTACCCTGCTTGAAAGCGAGATGTTTGGTTATGAAAAAGGTGCTTTCACCGGCGCTCAAAAAAAAATGCGCGGAAAATTTGAACAGGCCGATGGCGGGGTTTTGTTTTTAGACGAAATCGGTGACATGCCTCTGCCCCTTCAATCCAAGCTGTTGCGTGCCCTGCAGGATGGCGACTTCTCACCGCTGGGGTCTGAAAAATTGATCAGTACCGATGTCTGGATAATTTCAGCTACCAACCACAATCTGGAAGACGATATCGCAAAAGGCAAGCTTAGGACAGATCTTTACCACCGCATAAATGAAATAATGATAACGATCCAACCGCTGCGTAACAGGCCCGAAGACATTCCCCATCTAATTGATTACTTTACGAAAAAATATAAGGCCCAGCTCGATAAAAAGCTTTTGAGACCCCTCAGCAAAAGTACGGCTGAAAAGTTGATAAAATATCATTGGCCCGGAAATGTCAGGGAGCTCCAGAACGAAATCAAACGCATCATCGTATTGGGTGAAAGTAGCGCTCGTATCAATGAAATGTACACGGACATGATAGGTAAATCCCTTAGTGCCCCGATCGGAACGCTGGTTAACCAAAATTCAATCCCGATTGAGTTGTCATGCCTTGATCCTGAAAAAGCGCTGGATGATGGTTCCCTTTCCCTTAAAAAAATCAAAACAGAGACCCGCAATCGAATTGATCGGGAACTGATCGCATATGTTCTCAAAAAGACCCATGGAAACCGCGGAAGAGCAGCAAAAATTTTAAACGTCAGCTACAAGATGCTACATGACAAAATTGATGAGCTCAATATCAGTCTAGATTTTTAATTTGAAATCTTACCCCTATAAGCAACAAATTTGAGACCGGGTCGCGCCGGGCTAAGTAATTGGCATCGCATATTAAATGGCACAAAACCGTCTCTAATTCGATTTTAACCGGCTGATTGGTTCTCGGTCCGTCAAAGAACCCAGTCTAATACTTTATTATTAAGAAAATTCTGCCACAATATTAAAAACATCTTTTCACATTTTAAACGTATTAAAATTTCTTAAAAAAATTATATCTATCTTATTTTATATATAATTTAATTTGATTGTATAATTTGGCACAGGTATTGCTTTTCATTGTCATCACTCGGCTGTCCGCTACCTACTGCTTTCACATCAATTGATGGGATGCAAGTTTGTCGGATTGATTTCGTAACCGGGGGTGGGCTTCCGCTAAAATGTAGCAGGGGGACATTTTTTATTCCGACCCACTTTTCGTATAATGAGATTAAATGAGAGTAGCATGAAACAAGTCTGGCATAGCTGCACAGTTTGGATTCCATATGGTTTAATGTATTTTATATTTTACTTAATTAAGCGTGTTGAGACGATTGTACAGTTAAGCTGACACAAATTATATTTGAGTCTAATCAAACAAAATTAATTGCTTAATAATCGCCACCCAGCTTCAACATTATTTTGAAAACCATGTGCTGTTTTTTGTCGCCAAAGGTTATTTCGCTTAAATGGGGGTTTGGAGTGGCTAAAATCAGACTTCTCGGATGTGCGTGCATCTTTTCAACCGATCTGTATCACCTTTATTAAAGTGGGTGCATATGGTTAAAATAACGGCATTTAGGGAGGTCTTAGGTTTTAGAGGCAGACGGAGAATAGTAAACTTTCATTGGTTGATAACGGTTATAGAAAGGTAAGGAATGAAAGCATTAAAAAGCGATCAGCATATTGAACGCAGGATTGAAAAACGACATGCTTGCTCGGAAGAGATCTTTTTCGCAACAGCAAAACGACTCTATGAAGGCCAACTTAAAAATTATGGTCGCAATGGTCTTTTTGTCAAAAGCAAAAAGGTCTTATCTGTCGGAGAAATTATCACATTAGTGGATCCAAACCCAGACGGTGGGAATATAAAACGAAAAGGCCAAATCTTATGGAGAAATGAAGAAGGATTCGGAGTAGAGTTGTATAGGAATCGTAATGAAAGGGAAAACAAAGTAATCCGATTTGAAAGAAGAAGTATAAATAGCATTTAATAATTTATTATAAATAAAAATTGCCAAGCAAAGGATAATTTAAATGGCAGTAAAAATATTAATTGTAGAAGATGATGTTGAAGTTTCAGAAACATTGATTCTGTTTCTTACTAAATCTGGTTTTAAAGTTAAAAGTGCAATTAGTGCTGAAGAGGCTGAAGATATTTTAAAAAATGAAGAAATACATATGGTTTTAACAGATATAAAATTACCAGGCACTGATGGCATAGAATTAACCAAAAACATCAAAAAAAAATATGACCTTGATGTAATCGTAATAACTGGCTACAGTTCTGAATATTTTTATGAAGATGCAATCATAAATGGTGCAAGTGATTTGATTTTCAAGCCAGTTAAATTCAATGAATTACTTTTAAGAATTAACAGGGTGCTAAAAGAACGATCGCTAATAAATGATCGTGATAAAATGATAAAAGAATTGAAGCGATTAACAATAGAAGACTCACTGACAGGCTTATATAATTCAAGGCATTTTTTCGAGCAACTTGATAAGGAGATTAAAAGATCAGACCGTTATTTACACCCAATATCCCTGATTTTCATTGATATTGATAATTTTAAGGAAGTTAATGATACTTATGGGCACATGACTGGTGATAAAATTTTAGCACTTATAGCAAAAAAGATTAAAGCCTGCCTCAGATCAAACGACAGCGCATATCGATTTGCAGGAGATGAATTTACAATAATATTACCGGAAACAACAGCGAGTGAAGCTAAAATTGTGGCTTCCCGGATATTATCTAAATTCACAAAAGAATCCTTTTTAATCAATGATAAAAAAAGATCAAAAATTACCTCAAGCATTGGTATAGCTGAATATCAGATTAATGAAGGAACTCAACAATTTGTCCATCGTGCCGATGTAACAATGTATGAAGCTAAACAGCGCGGGGGGAACGGTGTGATCATTTCACCAGCGCAGAATGATCCATCCACAACCGCTTTACCGCTTTATTCTTAGAATACTAAAAAAATGTGATTACTCTTACTAATACAAACTTTGGGGAACTTCTAAAAAGTTTAGATTTCATACCGCCTGTTGACATTTTAAATCACCTTTGATTCAATCACATTAAAATATAGATTCGGACAACTAATGGGTGTGTAGGAGACACCTTATAAAATCCGCAATCCAACATCTAATGTCAAAAATCAATATCACTCCATGTACCCCAAACCCATGTTCTGGTGCTAACCTCCGTCTATATTATCTCTACTTCTGCCATTAACATAAAACCAGGCCATCTGGATGCAAGCAATCGTCAGGGTGTCCGTAATTTTCCCCGCTTCAATCATCTGGACCGCTTTTGCGAGCGGATAGGTTACGACATCGATAATCTCATCCGGGTCAAGGTTCTGTTCGGCCGGTGTCAGACCTCTGGCGATAAATACATGGATCTCTTCATCCGAATAGGCCGGAATCATGTGGATCTTTCCGAGCTCAACCAATTTCTGTGCACGAAATCCGGTTTCCTCCATGAGTTCGCGTTTGGCGCAATCGAGAGGCGATTCGTTCGGTTCGAGGGTGCCAGCAGGGATTTCCAGCAAGTATTCGCCCACCGGATGCCGATACTGCTTCTCCATAACAACGATGTTATCGTCTAATAGGGGCACCACAGCAATTGAACCCGGATGACGGATAAATGCCACTTCCGTATCGCGGCCGTTTGGAAGCGTAAGATCCTCAGTCACGAAATCAAAGATACGCCCTTTATAAACTTGGGCCGTACGTTTCACGATTGCCTTTTTGCGGATTGTTTCTGCTTTCATGATATCTTCACCAGGCGCTCGATAACCAGCAGTTCATTCAGGCTGTGGATAATTGGGATTGAGGTTTGCACCTCCGGCCAGGACCGACTCACGGAATGATGTTTTAGCCAGACGGCATGCAAACCGGCGTCCCGGGCGCCACAGACATCAATGCGATAGTCATCGCCCACGTAAACTGCCGCTGAAGGTTTCAGGTTTAATTCCTGTAGGCACAGATGAAAAGGCGCGGGGTCCGGTTTTGGCGGGATCCCGTTTTCACCGGCGACAATGATAACCTTAAAATAGGTTTCCAGTTCGGAAAATTCACTGATACGATGGGTTCCGGAGCGTTGCTGCCCCTGGGTGTTGGTGACCAGGCCCAGTGTATATTTTGAGGACAAACTTTTTAGAACATCTATAGTCTCTGGAAATAAGATTGTGTTTGCTTTGACGGTTTCCCAGTAGGCCGTTTCCCAGGTCTCAAGCAGCCGGGCATCTGGCTTTAAACCATAGAAATGATAGACTTCCTGCCACATTGATTTTCTGGAAAAATTGGATCGATCGTGAAATTCTTTCCGAATCCGGCGATAGGTGGCCAAAAAGTCGTCTTTCAGGTTTAAGTCCGGATCCGCAAACAGCTTTTTTTGGGCCTCCTTTTCAGCCTTGCGAAAGCCATCGGCAGCATCCACCAGAGTCTGGCCGAAGTCAAATATGATGGCTTTAATGATGCTATCACTGTCCGACATATTTCCTCTAACCGTAGTCCAGCTAAATATACCTCAATTTTTTGTTTAAAAGTTATGATTTGGAGTACTGGAGTAGTGGAGCATTGGAGTGATGAAATTAAAGCGTTTCGGGTTTCGCGTTCCGGGTTACGGGTTAAAATATTGCAAAAAAAATTCTGCCATACATAACCCGCAACTCGTAACCCGTAACACGCAACAAAAGAACAGACCCACTACTCCAACACTCAAGTCGTTTTAGGCACTTTAGGCACCGATGCTATTAGTTCCGTCCCCATTTTTTTAGATAATCCCCGCAAAGCTCTTCCTCCGAGGGGATGTACTCTTCTTTGGGGATGGACAGCAGGGTATAGTTTAGGAAATTTTCCCAGTTGATGTTGCCGCTGAAGATGTTGCCGGCCCAGGTACCGCAGCCGAGCGTATCGGTTGTCGGTAGACCGGTGGTCCAACCGCCGCTGTTGGCATGGGCGTGCGGCATGTTGCAGACGACCCGCCCCACGTTGGCCCGCTGCGCAAGTTTCACCCGCCGCTCATCATTTTCACTGTGGATGGACACAGAATGGCCTTCTCCGGAAAATTTGAGGATTTTCTCCAAACGGTCCAACATTTCGTCATAATCGTCCCATTTCCAGACCGTCAGCACCGGCGAAATTTTCTCACCCGAAAAGCGATCTTCCGGGCCGACCTTCTCACCAATGACCATCAGAAAGCGGGTGTCTTCAGGAACGTTCAATCCGGCGTTTTCAGCAATAACCGTAGCCGGTCTGGCCACAACGTCCCGGTTCAGGTGGGTTCCGTCCGGCCACATGTATTGGCGCAGTTTTTCACGTTCATCCGTGCTGCACAGATATCCGCCTTCGGATTTAAGCGCCGCGATCATATCATCGAATATACTTTCATAAAGCGCCACCGCGTTCTCTGACGAGCAGGATGCGGAATTGTTAGCGATTTTTGACAGCCGTATCTTATGGGCTGCATCTGTGAGATTCGCCGTATCATCCACGATGGACACCACATTGCCGGCGCCCACGGTCTGAGCCGGCTTTCCGGCCTCATAAACCACTTTCACCAGGGCCGCGCCGCCGGTGGCCACCGCAAAGTCGCAGTTGGCCATGAGTTCGGCGGTTTTGGCGTGATTGGTCTTTTTAATACACTGCACCAGATCCACCGGTGCCCCGATTTTTTCGAGCGCCTTGCGCACGTGCACAACCGTTTCATAGGATGTCTTTTGCGTTCGCGGATGAGGTGAAACAATCTGGGCATTGCGGGTCTTCAGGGTGCTCAGGGCCAGGCAGCAGATGGTGGACTCCGGATTCGTACACGGCACGACGTTAGCGATCACCCCGATCGGTTTGGCGTATTTGCGGATTCCCAGGGCTTTGTTCTCTTCAATCATGCCGCAGGTTTTAGCATCACGCATATCCCAGAGCGTGCCCAGGGTCTTATTCTTGATTTTATTGACCTTATCCTCGGCATTGCCGATATCGGATTCATCAACGGCCATATGGCCCAGCTTGTGCCGGACGTCTTCTTTCAAAAGCTCCCAGGCCACGGCCTGAACCATCTCGTCGACTTTTTCCTGCGGCCAGTTCTCGACTTCCCGAAACGCCTTTCTGGCCTTTTGATACATTTCCTGAATGTTGTCTTCCATAATCTTTATTCTACCTCCTATTTTATGGTATAAAAATGATTGAAATCCTTAACTTTAGTCACTTTAGGCATTTTAGCTCACTTTAGGCATTTATCGGAATAGTATACCCCATCTCCCTGAACGCCTCCTTGGCCACCACAAAAAAATCTTCAATATCCTTAGATGTGATCAGACCCAGATTGCACAGGCGGAAAGTTTCCAGGCCGAACATCTTCCCGGGATAAATCGTAAAACCGCGCTCATAGCAATAGTCGTGAAGTTTAAAAAAATCAAATTTCTCGTCTTCCGGGGC
>JASFIU010000155.1:0-9382 GCA_050122495.1 Desulfobacterales bacterium
TGCTGCGCTTTCCCGATCGGCCTGACGCCTTGCCCTTGGACCTGATCTGAGGTTTTGAAACCACTTCTAATCAGTGAGCGGATAGCAACTTGAAAATTAGCGGCGCCGTGAGGATTACAAACACGACCCGGATGAAATGAAAACAGAGAACCAGCATCGGCTGAGCCTGGCTCTCCAGAGCGAGCACAATCAATGCACTCATGGCTCCCGGGCTGGTTCCCAGGTAGGCGGTTCCAATATCAACCAGCCCTAAACGCGTAAATATAACCGCCAAAATTACGCCGGCGCCCACCAGAACCACGCAAGAGATAATCACCGGGATTGCAATTTTTTTCATGGTCTGCATCAGTTCCGGTTGAAACGAGGCGCCGACCATAATCCCTAAAAAAACCTGTAGAACAAAGGTGAAACCTTTGGGTATATCCCAGTGCACTTTCATAAACATTTTAAAGAAAATTATGGTCAGCATCGCGCCAATGAGAGCACCGGCTGGTATTTTTAGCTTGGTACCCAGAAATCCTCCCACCAGGCCAAGACCCAAATACGTTAGCAACCCCAGGTTAGAACTCATATTTTTTCCTTTCCGATTTGATTGAAAATCATGCTCTCAATACAAGGCCTTAGCGGCTATCCCGGTTGACGTATTTTTCAGGTATCAGAACATAGCCTTCCATGAGGCGTCTTGCCGTGCGGCCCAATAGCGCTTCTTTGTAATTAAAATTGCCTTTGATTTCTTCTACCACTGCACCGACATCAAGGATGCCGCCGGGATGGCCGAGCCGCATGATTTCTTTCGTGCTTGCTTCTGGTGACATCAGATCGTGAACCACCGTACCGGAAATTCGAGCGGCACCCGCTGTGGCCACCGCCCCGCTGACAGCAAAAGATTTGTGCAGGGTTCCCATGGACATCATACGGGCCACTAGATCGACCTCACCAGCATCGACGGCATGGCCGCCCAGGGTCTGGTATGATTTTGGTGCACTGACGCACGCAATTTTGGGAACCGCCTGGCTCTTCTGGGTGGCTTCTTCAAGGGTTTCTGCTAATCCGATTTCAACCGCCACGGTACATCTGATACGTTCCAGCTGCCCTTTGACAGTTTCGTCAGTTTCAATTTTTTCGATTTCTGTTCCTTCCAAATCAAGGACGGCAGCCTGGACAAATATCACCGGATTGGCCGCATCGATAATGGTTAATTCGACATTGCCCATTCCCGGAACATCCAAGTTATCTTTGACCTTTCCGGTGGGAAAGAGCTTTCCGGTCAGCGCGCCACCCGGATTGGCAAACCGCAGGATGATTTTACTCCCGCTACCGGGGACGCCGGCGATTTCATAGTCTCCGGCTTCATCGAAGCGCCCATCTTTGACCGGCACTTCGGCCACGATCAGTTTATCGGTATTGATCTGATGGATTCGGACCCGGGTGACGGGTTCGGTTGCTGCAATCAAACCCTCGTCCACGGCAAAGGGGCCAACGGCGGAAGATATATTGCCACAGTTCCCTTTGAAATCCACCAGCGGACGGTCAATCGAAACCTGACCGAAGTTGTATACGACATCATAGTCGGGCGATGCGGATGGACTGATGATGGCAACCTTGCTGGTGGTCGATACCGCTCCGCCGACGCCGTCTATCTGACGCCGGTTCGGATCCGGGCTGCCGTAAGCCGCAAGAAGCATGGCATCGCGGGCCTTTGGATCAACTGGAAGGTGATTGGCATGAAAGAAAAGTCCTTTGCTGGTACCACCCCGCATTAAAACCGCCGGGATACGATTTTGCATGTTGAGATCCCCCAATGAATTCAGTCAAGGTTTTAGAATTGAAACAAATCGAAATCAAACCGTTTCATAATTTTTAACAATGATCAAACAAATTGAATATACAAAACTGGACCAACTGAAATCAATATACTTTCGGTTTTTATTGCGGCATATCCTAATTCCTGTATAACCTGAATTCTGCATGAAAATAGATGAGAATCCCTTACTAAAAAAAATAAATCGGATGGTGATCTATTTTATTTCTCATCTATTTTCACCCTTCGGGCGAGCCGGAGGCTTCCATCTGCTGCGTTATTAAGGCAGAGGCATAGTGCACTATAGCTTCAGCCTTAAATGCACCGCTTTGCGGCATGAACCATCTGATTTTTAAAGATTAAGGAGCTTCTCCTTTTATATGAAAGCCTCCGACGCGTGCAAAATCCAGGTTGCAAGTTAAAATTATTCTTATAGAGCTGAGAAAGCAATGCCAAATATTGAACAAATAGAAACAGATGTTCTGGTTGTCGGTGGAGGAAATGCCGCGCTCTGTGCGGCAATGACCGCACAGGAAGCCGGTGCCAAAGTTCTGGTGCTTGAAAGCGCTCCCAAAGATTTTCGGGGCGGCAACAGCCGGCACACGCGCAACATCCGCTATGTGCATTATTCCGGCACAATGGTTTGCTGGTTTCATTGATTACGGTGTTGAGTGTAGCCGTCATTGTCCTGCTGGCATTTGTTTTCCAGGGGCCGGAGGTGGTCTTTGCGACGCACCTTGGCGAGAATGCGTTCTATAAGGTCATACCCTACGGGTTGATGGTCATACCTTTTTCGGCTCTGGGGATTTATATTTTGATAAACCTCTTGATGACGGGCATAAAATTTTGGCATGAAACCGGCGGTCAGCTGGGCGAGCTAATCGATCTTCGTGCGAACTCACAGGCGATTAAGGATGTATTGCAGCTCAAATATCTGGATGGCGGGGGACATGGGTGCAACTATCCGAACGATCGGTTCAGCATGATTAGACGATGGCTGCATCATTGTATATTTTACGGTTTCCTGCTCTGTTTTGCCTCTACGGCCATCGCCGCCATTTACGACCACTTCCTGCACCTGAGCGCACCCTATCCGATCCTGAGTTGGCCCGTCATGCTGGGAACTGTTGGCGGCCTGGCCTTGCTGTTCGGAACGGGAGGGCTGCTTTTTCTCAAACGCAAAATGGACCCCTTGCCGGCGACCCACCGCGCGCTGGGTATGGACGTCGCTTTTACGGTACTGCTGTTTTTAACCAGCCTTACGGGATTGCTCCTGCTGATTTTGAGAGAAACAGCGGCCATGGGAACCCTGCTCGCTGTGCACCTTGGTGTGGTGGCCGGTCTTTTCATCACGATGCCTTATGGTAAATTCGTGCACGCTGCCTATCGTTACGCTGCCCTGGTTCGAAATGCGGTCGAACAGTCGCGCGGGGGAAGTTAACCCGAATATTTCATCATTCGAGTCCGTCGCTCTCATGCAAGATACACGAAAGAGAGCCTATGCTAGTCGGGTAGATTTCTAAAATGAATGTCGAAGGTTCTGGTTTCTGGATCCTCGGCAGCGTAGACCTGAGTTTCGTTGAGCACAAGAATGGCAATGACCACCTTAATTCCGCAAATCGTGCCTTCCGTGAGATGGCCCCCCAGGGTGACAATTTTTTCATCTTCAACGGTAGAGGCCGAAAAATGGGCATGTATCTCGGTATCACCGCCTTTTTGGGGCGCAATCCATCCCATCAACGATACCAGTTCCATGGGTTTTTCCACGTCCAGATAGAGCCGGTCCTTCGGCGTCACCGGATAGTTTTTGGGAAACCATTTTAGATTTCGAAATACAGCCTTCTTCAGCGCTCCCAGACCGGAAACAATCACCCCGGCCCTTATTTTCTCGAGTTCCAGTGCTTCTTTAATCGCCATCAGAAGATCCGCATTCTGTTTCGCTCTGAACTGCACCAATCGTTCGATATTCTGAGATCCGATACTTTCAAGCAGATTCATTTTTTTATTTCCCCTTTGTTCGGTACCTTATTTCCTTTCGAGGCCGGTATGCCCAGAAAACAACAGAAAGGATGCTCAAAAGTCTATACCAAATCGGCAACTGCTTTTTCAACAGGCAAACTTGACCTTTAAATTAAAGCAGATATTTTATATCATGGGTCATGTCCCACAAAAAAGTTGGGAAGGCCGTAATATCTATGGTTTCAGGTGTCAGCTGGCAAATTTAGGAATTGCGAATTCAGGAATTCAGGAATTGAAGGTATGCTGTCATTCTAATTCCTAAATTCCTCAATCCCTGAATCCCCCAATCCTTGAATCCTGACCCATGAAAAGGGCTGTGTTTGTAAATTACATGCGGGAGGCAATACTAGACGGTCATTTCCTTATATTGACTTTCAAGATATGTTGCTATAATTCCACATAAAGCGGTGTATTTCCGAATCGGATAAAATTGGAGAGGGGGCCTTATGAAAAAGGAAGCTTTTATTGAGCATCTGAAAATCAAAAAAAAGCGGTTTGATTTTTTTAATATCCTGCTTTTGGAAAAAAAAGGTCTTGCGGATATCGAGCGGCTTCCGTTTTCAATTCGCATATTGGTCGAAAACCTGCTGCGCAAGCTGGATGGACGGATCGTCAGGGAAGAAGATTTACGCAGCCTCGCCGCCTGGCAGAAAAAATATGACGAACCGGTCGAGATCCCCTTTCATCCGGCCCGGGTGCTGATGCAGGATTTTACGGGTGTCCCGGCAGTTGTCGATCTGGCGGCCATGCGGGATGCCGTCAAAAACCTGGGCGGAGATCCCGCCAAAGTCAACCCGCTGGTTCCGGTGGATCTAATTGTCGATCATTCCGTTCAGGTCGATTATTTCGGCACCGATGACGCCGTCTTTCAAAATGTGAAGAAGGAATACGAGAGAAACGGCGAGCGTTACGCCCTGCTGAAGTGGGCCCAGAAAAGCTTCAACAACTTCAAGGTCGTTCCGCCCAGGTCCGGCATCTGTCACCAGGTGAACCTGGAAAATGTGGGCCGGGCGGTGATCGCCGAAGATGTTGACGGCCAAACGATGGCCTATCCGGACACGCTTGTCGGTCTGGATTCGCATACAACTATGATCGACGGGATCGGTGTGCTGGGCTGGGGCGTCGGCGGCATCGAGGCCGAAGCCGTCATGCTGGGCCAGCCCTATTACATGTCCATCCCACAGGTCATCGGTGTTCGCATGACCGGACAGATGAAACCGGGCATAACCGCCACAGACCTGGTGCTGACAGTCACCGAAATGCTTAGAAACTACGGTGTGGTCGAAAAGTTTGTGGAATATTTCGGACCCGGACTGAAAAATCTGACCGTCCCTGACCGGGCCACTATTTCTAATATGACTCCGGAATACGGGGCGACCGTGGGTTTTTTCCCGGTGGATGAAAAGACCATCGAATATCTGAAAATGACGAACCGGGAAGAACAGGCCGCTCTCGTCGAAGCCTACACCCGGGCTAACGGTCTTTTTTACAGCGGTGCACAGGATGCCGAATACACCGATATTCTGGATCTGGATCTGTCCACCGTTGAGCGTTGCATCGCGGGTCCGGCCAGGCCCCAGGACCGCATTGCCCTAACAGATTTGAAATCAAAATTCGCCGACATCCTCGGATGTAAATATGAAAGAGATGAAGAGCTGGGGCGCATTTCCCAGTTCCACGAAGAATCCGGTACCCAGACAACTCGATCCAGGAAATGCAAGCCGCTGACCGACTTCAGCTGCAATGTGGATTTGAACGGAATGCCCGTCAAGCTGGGAAACGGCAGTATCGTGATTGCCGCCATTACCTCCTGCACCAATACTTCGAATCCCTTCGTTCTGCTGGGTGCCGGTCTGCTGGCCCGAAATGCAGTTCGCAGCGGCCTCAAGGTTGCGCCTTTTGTCAAAACATCCCTTGCGCCGGGCTCCAAAGTCGTTATTCAATACCTGCAGGATGCCGGTCTGATGCCCTATCTCGAAGCCATCGGCTTTCACCTGGCCGGTTTTGGCTGTACCACCTGTATCGGCAACAGCGGGCCGCTGCATCCGGAAATTGAGAAGGCCATTGTTGACCATGATCTCAACGTGGCCGCCGTGCTTTCCGGCAACCGCAATTTTGAAGCGCGCATCCACCAGCGCATAAAGTCGAACTTTCTGGCGTCTCCGATGCTGGTGGTGGCCTTTGCTCTGGCAGGTCGCATCGATATCGACCTGAGCTATGAGCCGGTGGGTTTGGATCCGAACGGCACCCCCGTTTATCTGGACGATATCTGGCCCGAAAACCAGGAAATTGAAGCCTTAATCGGGAAACATGTTAAAAAAGATTTCTTTGAGCTGGAATACGGTCGGATATTTGACGGGGACGAATTTTGGCAGGGATTGCCCGATGTCAAAAGCATCACCTATGACTGGGATGCAAAATCCACTTATATCAAGAATCCGCCTTATTTTGAAAATTTCAGTCTGGATTTGTCTAAAAAGAGCGATATTGAAAATGCCCGCGCCTTGGCGGTTGTCGGGGACACCATTACGACCGATCATATTTCTCCGGCCGGTGCCATTCCGGAAGAATATCCCTCCGGTCAGTACCTGGTTGCCAAAGGGGTCAGCCCGGCCGAATTTAACTCTTACGGATCGCGGCGTGGAAATCATGAGGTCATGATACGCGGCACCTTCGGAAACATTCGTTTGAAGAACAAACTGGTCGGCTCCAAAGAAGGCAGCTTTACGATCAAATTTCCAGAGCAAACCGAAATGTATGTTTATGACGCCGCCGTGGCGTACCAGGATGAAGGCACACCGCTGGTGGTGCTGGGCGGGCAAGAATACGGTGCCGGGTCCTCCCGCGATTGGGCCGCAAAAGGATCCAACCTGTTAGGGATTAGAGCGGTCATCACCCAGTCCTATGAACGAATTCACCGCAGCAATTTGGTGGGGATGGGGGTACTGCCGTTGATGTTTATGCCCGGCGAAAGTGCGGAAAGCCTCGGCCTCGACGGATCTGAAACCTTTTTTATCGGCGGCATCGCCGACATCCAGCCCCGGCAGCAGCTTGAGGTGCGGGCCGTCAAGTCGGATAAAAGTGAAATCAGGTTTAACGTCGCTGTGCGGCTCGATACGGATATCGAGGTCGATTATTATCACGGTGGCGGTATCCTGCCCTATGTTCTGCGCAAGATCATTCAGCCGGAATAATCTGACAGGATCTATTTGTCCCATTCAGTTCTGATTCCGCCGGGCGCCGACCACAGAAATCTGCCGCCACGGTCGAACAAAACAATTGAAGATACTTGACGCCTGTGGGTCGCATTAATATGCGGAATATAGAATTTCGTATTTCCGATTACGGTCCGCGTTTTATTTTTTTTGTCTTTCATTGTTATTCTGGCGCCCGTGTCCGCGTTTGCCGAAAGAATAATTTGAAAACCGGATTCCTGACCGAGACGCAATTGCGGCGCCGAAGCCTGGGACCTGTCCATTTCAGGTGATTTATGCGGCAGATAATCCGGCGTTCCGAAGCTGCCCAATACCGTTCCAGCTTTGTCAACCACTCGAAACTCTTCGGCAATAACGATTTTCTTGTGGTCGGGCGCCTTTACAGCGAATGCGGAGTTAGTTTGGAAAATTTGGTTTGAAATAAAACCACCGGCAAAACCGGCCAATGTCGCCACAAAAATTATAAATAAGGATGATTTATTCCTCATATTCGCTCCTTTCCCAGCGTAACACAACTGTCGCTCCGACCGGGTTGATTACAGATCATCGATGTGATGCACTGGAAGATATATCTTTATCCTGATGATTTCGAATTACAAAAACCGAACAGGGCGCGTTACGTATGACCTGTTCGGTAATACCCTTTTTTTTAAAAAAGCGCATCCAGCCTTTGCGCTCCGGTGGGGCCATCACGACCGCATCAATCCCGAGATTTCTGGCCGTTTCAATAATCACCCGCTCAACCGGCGTGCCGGTAACCTGAATCTCTTGGATGGTGATTGAATTTTTCAGCTCCGGGGGAATCAGTTCGGAAAGCTGGGTTTTCTCTTTTTCGATACGGTGCATCTGGACATCTTCTAAAGATCCCGCCACGATGCGACCATGGGCTGGATAGGGTTCTTTGACATGCAGCACATAAAGCCTGGCTTTATGTGCCTGAGCCAGAAATGCTGCATATCTGGCGGCATCCACTGATGCTTCCGAAAAACTCACCGGAACCAGGATATTTTGTATGATGTTCATGCCGCATTCATTTTTCGAATTTTCAATTGACGATATCGATTGTAAATGCCAATTTATGATCACACCCAAACACGGGGTATTGTAATCCATGAAAAAAGAAGAAATCAAGAAACTTGCTGAAAACAAAGATTTAATTCCCGGAATCTACAACTATTGCGATCGGTGGTGTGAACGCTGTGCATTCACCGCGCGCTGCATGAATTTCGCCATGTCCAGCAAATACACGGATGATCATGAAGCCAGTGATATAACCAACGAAAAATTTTGGCAAAACCTTTCTGAAATTTTTAAAACGACGCGTGACATGCTGGAAGAATCCGCCGAGGAAATGGGAATAGACCTGAATGCCATTGATTTTGAGGAAGCATCGCGGGAAGAAGGCATCAAGGATAAAATTGTCCAAAATCATGAATGCTGCCGGGCCGCTAAAAAATACTATCAGATGGTGGACGAATTTTTTGAATCCGAATACAAGCCCACATTACATATCGTTGATGATTCAGACGGACAAAGGGCAGCTGAATTACAAAAAATCGATAACCTGGACGGGCCGGCCAGCCTGGATGAAATGACAGAGATCATTTTCTGGTATCATCATTTTATCTACGTCAAACTGATGCGATCCGTTCGCGGCACCCTGGGCGATACACCGGAAATTTTGGAGGATTTTCCAAAAGATTCAGATGGTTCCGCCAAAGTGGCCTTGATTGCCATTGACCGTTCCATGGCAGCCTGGGGACATATGCACCGCTATTTTGTGGGTCACCAGGATCAAATCCTTTCCATCATGATGCACCTGGACCGTTTGCGCAGACGGGTGGAGAAAATATTTCCGGAAGCCAGGAATTTTAAGCGACCGGGCTTTGATGATCTCCCCAAGAAGGGCTGACACTAGAGGCTGAGCGTGGATTCCTACCAGCTGAATGATCTTAAGATCACCGTTGATAAGAAAGGCGCGAATCGATTCACCAAAACAAGTTATCCGGTCAGATATGGACGATTCTGCGAGATCAAAACATCGGATTATCTGTTTGAATTTAATTTAAATGGTGAGATCAAAACCATTCGCGGCCTTACCCAGAATTGGCCCCACCCGGCCGAGTGGCTCAAGCGCACCGATGCCGACGACTGGGTCTTTTATTCGGTCGGCCGATACCACCGGCTGTTCTCTTTTTTAGGTGAATTCTACCTGCCGTGTCTTTCCTACCCGAGCAACTCACCGTGGGAATATAATCCATTTAAAGATTTTAAAATTCGGCAGGCATTGGCGGCCTGGTCCCGGATGCAGGCGGATGTTCGCCCGATGCTCAGAAACGGGATCCCT
>JASFIU010000156.1:0-9224 GCA_050122495.1 Desulfobacterales bacterium
CCGGCAGGCGCGATCAAAAGCGGCGTGGTGTTGATTTGCTTTTTATTGGTCGCCTGCCAGGTGTGCAGAGGACGGTGGGACCCGAAAACCGGATCGGCCTGTAAACCCGGATGGAAATTCTGCCATAGTTTACATTATTGTCTTTGTAACAGAGCATCCGAGCTCGGGGTCCTTTTATAACGGCGGGGTTTTTTGATGATTTTTCTTAATACCGGCGCATCCCTTTCGGGTGCGTCAATTTTTTGAACCAGCGATGCCACGACACCGCCGTCCATATGCTTGAACCCTTTGACATAAACCCATTCTCCCGGCTGGAATGAACTAAAATCCATGCGATTTCCATCCGCATCCGTCAACTCGGTGATGAGTGGTTGGTCATCAAAGGTCGCATTCAGCACATAAATGGTTTCCTCCGCGGCAACGAATTGAGCTTTTTTGCCGTAAACCTCCATAATTAAGGCACGGGCCTCGAATGGATCGCAGTCATCAAAGCTAAAATGGTTCAGCAGGTTGGTTTCAGCAGCGGAATTTGCAGCGAGGATCAGCAGACCAACGCCCAGGATCAGACAGCGCCCCACCCGCCGGGTAACGTTTTGATAGTTGAAAATCATGGCCCCTTCCCTTCTTTAAAACATTTGATGCCAGTAATAACGGTATAAATCGGGAGTCTCTATGGCCGGCATGCTGACGATCCCGCCTTCGACCCCGATAAAAATGTGGGCACCGTTTTCCAGAATGGCAATCACCGGCGCAGATGGAATTGCCGTTCCAACCGAAATAACGCGATCCTTTTTACCCAGGGCGACCGCATTGCCGTCGCCGTCATACTCGACTTCCGAACTGAATGCACTCACCGAGGCACCGGTTTTATAGTCCAATGCATAAAGACGGCCCACGCCCCGGACGGTGGAAGCGGCGCACGGATCGTCACCGCCGCCCCCGCCTGCATCCGGTGTGTAAGTGGTAAAATAGATCACACCGCCGTAGACCCGGGGAGATGCCACTACTTTTTCTCCCGGGTTCTCCAGCCGGATAAACCAGCCGCTGCTGCTTTCGAGACTGGTTTGAACCGCCAGCTTCTGCGCTTCGGTGCCGAGCTGGATCAGATCATCGGTCACATCGACCAGATCCGTTTCATCCAGTGGTTCGGTGATCGACCAGTCGTTTTTAATGGCGTAAAAACGGTTCACAACGCCGGTTTCACTGGGATCTGATCGATCCCCGGTGCCAAAGAAGATCATCTCGCCGTAGTCTTCGCCAACCACATCGGGCGCATAAAAGATTTTACGCTGGACACCGTCCACGACGGATGCGGAAAAAAGCTTTTGGGATGTCCAGGAACCATCAACCACGGATTCGGAAACAGTATCGTTGCAAAAGAACATGGTTTCATCGTCCCGAAGCGCAAAAATATTGCCCCCCAGATCACCGGCATAAATGCGGCTGGCGATACCGTCGCCGTCATGATCGATACCCGATACGTCCAAAATGGAATGGGTCATTCCCAAAGACCCATGATCCACGGCATTGATATTCAGCCCGCTAAGGAGCTGCCCGTCGACAACGCGCACCGCAAACAGCGCCCGGCCGACCGCATCGGTTCCAGCGGGGGTGTCCTGATCCTGGTTGCTGTCGTATCCACCGCACATCAAAAACACATCGGTCACATCGGTATCCAGCGTTACACTGCAGCTGGGGGGGGTGCCGGTCTCGGTAATGGTGACGTTGGTGGCCACCGTGGCGACCTGGGGCCGGCTCCAGGACTGCCCCAGCATTTCATAAGTGTCGGGATCCGGACCGTTTGACAAAATTGTCGGTTCGATGGAATACAGCCAGCTGGGGGCATCGTGGGTGGTAATATCCAGGGCCACGTAATGCTGACCGCCGCGGCGCTCACCCATAATTAAAATTTTCTGGCTCGATCCGATATAAACCGAAGGAGAGCCGTCCATGAAGTAGTCGTGAACGTCGTTATCGAGTAATTTCAAGCGACCCAGCTGGTTCGGTGGAATAAATCCCCAGGTTTCGCTACCGTCAGCATCATCAAAAGCATGCAGAATGCCGTCGTTGGCGCCGGAATAAATCATGGTTTTGGCATCGTCGGTATCCGGATTGCCATCCGGATCGGGATAGTACACCACGGCCGGTTCGGAATGAATGATGTCACCCAGCCCGGCTGCATGAATTGCGGTGAACAGATTGGTTCTTTCCGCGCTTGACGCCACGCCCAAATCTGCATCGGTAATGTCTGTGTTTGAATCCACAAACGCGTTGGCCGTGTCGGTAAGGGCCATAGCTGACCCCGTATAGGTATAAAGATTGCGTGAAGTAGCGCTTTCGATCAACAGGCTGAGAGCTTCAGCCGTACCGCCCAATTCCACATTGGGACCGTCATTTCCCAGGGTCGTCCAAAAGGAGAGAGCGTTGTCTTTGATCAATCCATCCGGTGTGCAGGCCTCAGCCCCGGCTGCATCATAGAGGATGCCGTCGCTGTCCAGGGCATAACGCTTGATATTCCCGATCCAGCGACCGCTCGGCTGGGGCTTGAAAAAACCCAGATAGATTTTATCACCGGCATAGGTGCGGTTCATGCGGCTGATCGGAACCACCGGCGCCACAAAGACCGCATTTTCTTCGGAGATAGACGATAGAATTTGATCAAAGGCCATGGCCAACTCCGATATATTGTCGGCCGTATAATACTCGCCGCCGCCGTTGGTAGCGGTATCTTTCAAAAGCTGACTTGAAGTCTTAAAACCGATGGTAAACGTCACGATATTTTGTTTATCAAAGGCGGTGCCGTCACCCATTGCGAGGTTAATATCATTTTCGTAAAGGTATTTGGCCACATCGTCCAAATAGTCGGAGCCGTTGTTGGCGTAATCGGCTTCCGAGCCGCTATGATCGTTGTCATAATCGCCGATTTTGTCTCCGTTGATATAATTGGTATCGGTCAGCCTCGAGTCGATATCCTGGGTGGACTGTCCGTCGGTCATGATGATGATGAAATTCTTTTGACAGCGTTCCTGCATGGGAGATGTATAGGTGACCCCGGGATTATACCAGCTGCTCATGCCGGCAAAATAGAGTCCGGCCTCGGCCAGGGTTTCGGCCAGGGGGGTCCAACCGTCGGCGATAATAGCGGCGACATCATTGATCATTGTCGTTGTATCGGCACCGATCTCATCAACGATATGTCCACCCTGATCCGGGTTAAATTTCATGATGCCAAAACGCACACCGGTGGTATTGTTGAGCAAATCGGTGATGACCTGTTGTGCAACTTCGATGCGGCTCATGGGAGTACCCACGCCGGATTCATCGTAATTCATAAAATTACCTAAACGCAATCTTCGACTCCAACCACCGCAGGCATAACTCGAGGAATAAATACGGCCGTATGCATATCCCTGGGTCAACAGATCGTCCTGTATCCACGTACAGTTCAAATCACTGACATCACCGGCAAAGAGCCTCCACTCATAGGACCTGCTGTCCCAGCTCCAGTAGCGTTCATAAACCGCGGTGTTGCTGTACGACCCCGCGTAAACCGTCGCCGGGTCATAGGGGTCGCCCGGCACATCCACAGTGGACATGCTGCCGGAAGAGTCGAATATAATCAGGATATTGGGTTCTAAATCCGGGTTGGTAACGGTACCATAAATTTCGGTATCGTCGGCCCAGCTGGAAACCGTTACACCCGCAATCAGCATTATGGCAACCGCAAGCCATTTTTTCATGCCTCAATCTCCTCATATCTTTAACGCGACGACCGTTTTGGCTGCGTTGATCGTGCGATCGTACCTTCGCATTAAAATTTATTAAATACCTTCCAGGCGCCCACCTGTATCTGGGTGTTGCCATTTGTTGAGGTGGCCGTTATGCCGTAACGGCGCACTTCGAAATACTTCAGACTGTATCCCGAACCCGCCGGCGCCGGCCCGATGTGGGCTTGCTGCGGTATGGTGTTGGCCGAGTTGCTCAATCCGGGGACAGGGGTTGCCGTGCTTTCAATGCAGCGCACCTCGACTGTCGCGACCACATTACCGGCTTCGTCGCTGGAATTAACCGTATTTTTGGCATCAATCGGGTCAGCCATGAGAAAATCGCTGGTCATCCAGCTGGTCGGGCCGCTGTTATAATTTTCGAGGGCATCGATCACGCCGGCCTCGGCATTGTAGAACTCCCGGGTCATCTGGCTCTCGTTGCGAACAATTTTCACTTCCGTGTTGGAGGTCCAGATGGCCAACACACCGGTCAGAAGCACAATGGCCGAAATGAGAATCGATGCCCCCAGCACAAAACCGTTTTGATTATTCAAAGTGTGTTTTAGTCGATTAACCAAATCCATAGGTTCGTCTCTTTTAGCCTAAAGATTGCGGCATCGGATGCGCGCTGTATAGGTTCGGCTGACCGGCGCCTGCCTGCCCGCCGGTCGCTGCAGGGTCAACGAAATTAAAACCGTCCGAATCTCATCGACCGCTACCGGTTCGATCAAAGGAGTGTCGCTCGCATCCAGATAGGTAAAGGTTAAATCGGTGACATTATCCAGCAGCGTGGCCGCAATCGGCCCGGATCCTAAATCACTGGTCTGCTCGAGGATATCTCCATTTAGGGCATAGGTGATATTCTCAAAGGGATCATCGAGGTCACCGTCATAGTTGTGGTCGGCGCTGAATTGAATGCTGGAGGAATTCGTGCCACCTGAAATAAAGCCCGCGTTGGTCAAGCCCAAAGGGTCCAAACCGGCCAGACGGATATCGCGCGCCATCAGGTCAACTCCGATACGCGTCTTTTGCTGGACGCCGGCCTTGACATTTTCGGTGGTGTAGGAGCGGTTAAAAATATCAAACGAGCGGTAAACGCTTCCAAATACAATCGAAACAATGGCAATAACCATCATCACCTCGACGAGCGTAAATCCTGCCGATTTAGCCGTTTGATTTTGCCTGCAAAGCAGATTTGCTCTCATACGCCGTTTCCTCTCGTGTTGGACCGTACAATCACCTGACGTGACCGGCCGAATTTGGTCCATTCTACGGTTACCCTTATTCTGCGGGCGGAGGTCCCCAATGGATCGATTCTCCAGGAGCGGTTATAAATACCGCCGGGGTTCCCATTGGCATCAACCGGCGTCGGATCAACATAATCGCCCACGGCCAACGCCGTTGAGGCAATATCCTGGTTTTTGAGCATCTCGAGCTGGGCTTTGGCCAGCGAATTGGCCTGGGTGGCGGTATTGCCGGTGGTGTTATTGCGCACGGTCGAATACTGCATGGAAGCCGCCGCCAGCATACCGAATGCCAAAACAGACATGGCAATCAGCATCTCAATCAAGGAAAAACCGCTTTCTTTTTTAATAATATTTTGAATTCTTTGTAGGCCCATTTTTAATTTCCTTTATTGGATCTCGATAAATCCCAGGCGGTTGATGCTGATCTGACGGTCATTCCCGGCGTTGGCCACCGGTATGATTTCAGGTGCAAGAATATCCGGAGGAATTCCCCGGCTGTTGAAGCGCGTTTTGAAGTTGAACACCGGAAAACTCAGGCTGGCGGTATCGATCTGCACCCCGGCCGGCATCTGACGGTTAAATATCTGCCGTTCGTCAGCATCCCGGTCCCAGTTGGGCAGCCCGCCCATGCCATCTCCGGTATCCACAAACATCGAGTACCGGTCAGCATTGAACTCAACCACGACAAACGCATTTTCGCGTATGGCCCTTATTTTAGCCATTTCAAGATCCGTGGTTAGATTGATCACGGCGCCTTCCAGCCGCCGGCTTCGATTCCACTTCAAGTAGGGGGGCATGATCAGGGCGGCGATTACGGCAACAATGGCAATGGTGGTCGCCAGCTCAAGAGCGGTAATTCCTGCATTATTTCGATTCATCTCGATCTCCTCCGGGACGAATGAAATACAAATATTGTGCCACAAAATGGGTCGGCCGGGTTAATCGGAGTCATTCCAGATGTGCATCAATGGCGGGTCGGTATCAAATTTCGCCAAAAAAATGTTATGAAAAAAACCTAAAAAAGCCTGGTGGGACACTAAACGGATGGGCAGCTGCATTTGGTCCCGAGAAGATTCAAAGATAGGTCGTGTTGGAATTAAAACTACATTATCTTAAGTACTTATATAATTACCCCTTTCCGGACGAATCCGGGCATAAATCGCATTGTCAAATAGGTTTTGGCTATTTTAGAAAAACCGCACATAATCGCCAAACCAATTGAACACACACCGTATTCGATTTTGATGTTTGGACATCAAAAAGTGTACTTGGATTAATTTTGCGAAGACAATCATTCCTGTCCTATAACAGGTTTGCACGGCTAAAATCGAATTTTGAATTACAAAATAGAAATTTCAATTTCAATTTTATCGTTATCTTACAAACCGCCCCGGAGCAGGAATGAGGGACTGTGCGGATATGCAGGGTGGATAAACCTATGACATGAGACCAGCCGCCAGTGGCCAGAAGCCTGCAGTGAACCCAACTGACCTGAGATATGCCACATGATTTTTATAGCATTTTTGTGGGATCTAACAATAGCTTCATTTGGAAGTTAAGACCCGCACGGAGCTTGCCGCAGCTCCGCGCGGGTCTGGTATAAATAGAGGATAGAAAAAACCTGCCGAAGCTTTGGTTAATTAAGAAGCTCCCTCCACCAAAGATAGAAAAAATTGCGTTTCGGATATAGCGGGTCGACACTAACAATTCCAGCTCCAACGGCCTTACTGTCCGCATCCGGATTGGTGCTTCCCAATGAGAAAAACAGTTTCTGGTTCGATATGGTAATGACGACTACCGTTTTGGAAGGAATGCCACCGCCCAAAACAACGCTCCTGGTCAGGTCCTTTTCACCATCGTTGTCGGTATCCGTAAATTTAAGCACAGCGGCACCGGTTTTATAATCGATAGCGTAAAGTTTGGCAATTCCGCCCGGCATACACGGATGATCATTGGGCGTAAAAGTGGTGACATAATAGGTTTTATAAAACGCAACACCCTGCCCCAGTACCTTTTCGCCTTCGGTCACCTCACTCGCCCCCGAATTATCGACCAGACGGATAAACCAGCCTTGATCATAGACGTCGTTCGAATCCACATCCCCATCGGTTTGATCTAAGTTCGGCACGGGGTCCGTCGGATCGGTCACATCAACCAGATCGGTCTCGGTCAAGGAACTCGTTCCATGGGAATCCTTGATGCTATATATTCGATCCGCTGCGGTGGTCTCATCACAGGCGTTTTCGCGGTCACCAGTCCCCATGAAAAGTAAGTCATACCCCTTTTCGAGGGTCACGCTGGGTGGATAGAAAAACTTACGGTTGTAGGTTGTTGAATCAATCGTGTAAGTGGGCGCCGTGAACAGAATCTGAGCGGTCCAGTTATTTATATTCTCGTCGTTGTCCGGAAAGCTCAGCGGATTGCCTTCGGCATCGGTTGTCACCTGCCCTAATCGCCACATCTGGCCGCCGAGATCCCCCACATAGACTTTATCCACAAATCCGTTGTGGTCTGCATCCACAATTTTAACGTCGCTGACCACGCTGTAATCCATCGACGCGGTAAATTTTTTGACCACCGCGCCGGTAAGTACATTAATCGCCAGCACGGCATTGCCCACCGAGTTGTCCGCGCTGTAACCGCCGCCGACAAAGAACACAGCCGTACCGCTGGTATCCTCATCCGATGTTTTAACGACTCCGAACTGAGGCTCAGACCAGCTTTGGCCGAGCTCCGGAATGATGACATCCGGATCGGTGGTCGTCACGGATACAATTTTACCTAAAACAAACGGCCCGAGGATACGCTCTTCCAGATATTCCTGATACATGGCCATGGTTAGATTCCCAATCAAATCCCCAACCCCGAAATGGCGGGTCCGATCAGCGAACGTAACAAAAACGTCGCCGAATTCATTGCCGGCCGCCACGGCAACATCATCAAATGAATTTCCATCACTCAACAGTGCCAGGGTATCGCCGTCCTGGATGGTACCCCCGGCGTAACGTAAAACATCCGTCAACTCTACCGTACCGGTGCGTGCGTCATTACTGCTGCCGATTCGCCACAGATATTCAGGGGCATCGGAATCGGTGATATCCAGTGCAAAGTAACTGGAACCGCCTTTACGAAGACCGCATATCAAAATGACCTGGTCCCCGTCATCGCTGTCCACCCGTCCGTCTTCATCGACATCATGGAAATAAATTTTGGGACTGGAATCCACATAATCCTGGTGGCTGCTGCCCTCGATAATCTCTTTTAGCCGGCTGAGCTGATCCGGCGGGATAAAGGCCCAGGCCTCGGACCCATAGGTCGTTTCGTTACCGGAAACGTCCACCCTGGCATCCAGAACCGCATGCAGCATACCGTCATTGGATCCGAAAAACACCAGGGTTTCGGCGCTATCGTCGGCATACCTGTAAGTAAAAACAAGCGGCTCGCTGTGAAGCACGTCACCGGTGATGATCGCGCGGTTTTCGTAACGGTCACCGTCGGCATCCTCGTCGAGCACATCCGCACCGCGGATGTACTGGATGACCTTGTGTCTACCAGACACCGTATCGCCGTTGACTGTCACATCGGCGGGGTTGCCCAGAATCATGGCGGTTAAAACGGTATTGTCGGTTGTGAATTGGTTGGATAAAGCGTATAATTCATCAGCCGATCCCAGGTAGGTGTATATTTTGCGGCTGTAGTTATGGATCCCGTTGCTTTTGTTCGTATCGGCCCAGTCCATGGTGGTCCAGTAAGGTTTGGCTTCTTGGCGCATCGACCCATTGGGCCAGGTGGCCGGCTTATTGTCGGTGCCGATAATCTCATTTTCCGCGCTGAGCCCGAATTTGACCACATTACCTTCCCAGAAATTTTCATCCTGAGGCTTGAAAAAGGCCATATAAATTTTATCGCCGCTGGTGGTGCGGGTCACCGGAACCACCGGCGCCGTAAACGAGTTGGTGCGCGCAATAATGCTGTTGACCGCATCCAGAATGGCCTGGGACAGGCCATCTGCAGAGGTGGCATCAAAGTGATATTTTCCGTAATCTTTATGCGAACTGCTGGTTAAATTGGTTTTGCCGTTGCCGTTGTTTGAGGTATTGATCAGAAACACGCGGTTGGCCGGAGTGGCTAAAAATCCGACCGTATATGTCATGACGTTCTGAAACGCGTCGGTTTTGTCATTGTCCACGCGCATATCGTTGGCGTAAAA
>JASFIU010000157.1:0-9174 GCA_050122495.1 Desulfobacterales bacterium
CGCCCCATCCCGTTGTCGCAGGCTTACCGGAAAAGCCGTACCCGGGCAGCGAGGGACAAACCACGTGGAAGGCGTCTTCGGCGTTGCCGCCGTGTGCCTGTGGATCTGTCAGCGGTTTGATGACTTTGTGAAACTCGACCACCGATCCGGGCCAGCCGTGGGTGAGAAGCAGCGGTCTGGCGTCGGAGTTGGTGCTTTTAACGTGAATGAAATGGATGTCCAAGCCGTCGATTTCCGTGAGGTACTGATCAAAGCTATTAAAGTAGCTCTCTCGGGATCGCCAGTCATAGGTGCCGCGCCAGTAGTCACAGAGCTGCATCGCGTATTCCAGCGGCAATCCCTGGCTCCAGTCATCGGGCGTTTCAGCTTCTGGAAAACGTGTCTGATCAAGCCTGCGCTGCAGGTCGTCAAGTTCCTGTTGCGGGATGTTGATTTGAAACTTGCGGATGTCTGCCATGACTCCCTCCTGGTTTGTTTTACCGATGCAGCTTTGGGTGGTTTGAAGCCTGCTCCTGAAAGCCGGCTCCGAGGGGCCCACCCTCATCATTTGCGCAGTTACGCACACTTATATATAAAAGCGCGCTCGTGGCGCGCGGCCCTTTGCACGTCCCTACCGGCAGCACGTTAGCGTAGAATTCTATCGCACATAACTTCCCGCATTTATGTCAATGGCACACCCTGTTGCATGATCCATCATACCACTCGCCAAGAAAATAACGCTGGGTGCCACATCCTCTGGCTCTGTTAATTTCTTTAAGGCCAGCTCATTGATTATAGATTCTTCTCCATGTTTTTTGATATATTCTTCTGCCATCGGCGTCCTGACAAATCCGGGAGCTATAATAAATGCTTTGATATTATCTTTTCCGTAAGCTCTTGCGATAGTTCGAGTTAATGCTACCAACCCTCCTTTTGATGCTGCATAAGCAAAATAATCTTCTGAGTCTCCGCGAAATGCGGCTCTTGAAGCAATGTTAATGATACGCCCCCCACCACACTTAATAAAATGCTGGATCGATAGCTTACATAACAAACCGGCCGAGGTTAAATTGATCTTTAATGTTCTATCCCAAACATCCAGCCAGTCTGTATTACGGTCGTCTATTGGGGAGCTTAAATATACGCCGGCATTATTTACAATCGTATCTATTCTCCCATATACGCTGACTACCTCTTCAAATAATTTTACAGTTTCATCTGTGTTATTCAAATCAGCCTGAAATATTTGAGAGTCATTACCAATTTCATTTTGTAGAACTTCTGCTTTTTGCCGATTTCTGTTAAAATGAATCGCAACTGTTGCACCTGCTTGAGATAAACGATGAACAATAGCTTTCCCAAAACCGCTTGTAGCTCCTGTCAAAAAAACAACATTATTGTCTAACTTTACTCTCATATTATTCAATCCTCCATTACGTACAGTTATTGCCTAATGCTTATGTTTGCTATGGTTGACCTTCTCTTTTTGACCATAGTCAGCGATGCGATTAATAACTTTCCTCACCGTCCAAGAATTTCAAAACCAGAGAGTTGAACTCCTCGGGACGTTCAATCTGCGGGAAATGCCCGCAAGAATCAAAAATATGAAGCTGGGCATCGGGTATTTTTCTCTCTGCCACATGAGCATAAGTCACGGGTAAGATGCGGTCTTGCTGACCCCAGAAAATCAAAGTCGGTGCGGTGATATTCGTAAGATTATCTACTATGGAACGGAGAACATCCTCACGCATGCCGCGAATGTTACCGAGGGTACGCACCATGGACAGCAATGAGTCCTGCGCACCGGGGAGGGCGGCCAAATTGTAACCGAATTCGACCAACTCGTCGGTTATCAGAGTTGAATCATACACACATTCTTTTAGGAAATTAGCTGTAGCCTTCCGGCTTGGGCGGGCCAACAGATTACCGAGGATAGGGAGGGTAAGCAATCGCAAAAGAAGTGTAACTTTTTTGCCAAGTCCGGCACTGTTTACTAATACCAGCTTTTCCACTTCATCTGGGAACTGGATTGAAAACTGCAATGACACTCCGCCGCCGAGCGAATGTCCGATCAAGCAGGCCCTGTCAATATTCTCTGCGTCCATGAAATCTTTGACAAACTGAGCCATGTAGGAAAATGTATAAGAGACCGATGGTTTATCGGAATGTCCAGATCCCACTAAATCCAGAGCATAGACGCGGTGATGTTTGGCCAAAGCATCGGCGTTGAGAATCCAGTCTTCAAGCGAGCCCCCTATACCGTGGATTAAGAGGACTGCAGATCCTTTATCTCCCAAGGCCCAAAATCGTGTATTAATCTGACCAACTTTGGTGTATTGAACTTGCGGTGTTTGGGTGGGCATATTCGCCTCCTTTTAACATGTCCTAAAGTGAAGCAGAAAGTTAATTTGAAAATAAGAAATGGCGCATACAGAACTTAATGAATTATATCATTCAACCGAACGGACTGCTTTTACCCAGTTCATGTCGTTTTTCATGGTATAAGTATAAGTGGCTTGAGATTTATTATACCAGGCTTGAAGAATTGTACCTCCTTCAAAATCAACAAGCCATGCGCCTAACAGATCGGCATGAATTGGATCACAAGGATCAATGGTCCAACACTGGGTCGGTCTATTGTCAAATAAAGAGTCTATGTGGGCACCATCTTTTCTTCTTCGCACCAAAAGTGATGCCAGTTCCTCTACGGTTGGCATTCGCCAGTCAGAATGACCGCCAAAGCGCTGCTTGTTTAGCTGTTTTATATAACTTTTAGCACCTCTATTATCTAAGGTGCCCGAAGATCCACCTTTTTGCCACATAAGTCCGGTTGTTTTGTCCGTTACGGTACCGTCTGTATTCTCAATTAAGACATTTTTAAAAGAGCCGCGAGGATTATGGGAACGGTCGAAAAAATCATATAGGAATAACATTTCAATTATTTGTATCTTATTTAGAATCATCAGAGGTTTTTTCCTTAAAGAAATTCTTGGAACAGTTACACTCTCCGGTATAGCAGCCAATTTGAGTTCTTTTTGCTCATCTTTTGTAGAAGCAGCCGTTTGGCTGGTTTTATTCAAATTTACCAAAACAAATTGGCCGTCTTCATCCATTGGAGTTTTGAGGCGACCGACATTAGGCCGCTGATCTCCGATTTCTGCCACCGGTTTCCAGACCTTTGAATGGAAAAGGTTCTCAAGGTCAATGATTTGCCGATTGTTTTCTTTCAATGCCTTGAGAAAATAGTAAGCAAACAAACTGTGACCATCCCTGCCTCCATCCGCCACCGGTTCTAATCCACCTGAGGTAATCACCTGTCTTGAACGGCGGCCGGCAAATTTTAACAACCTGTTATCATATCCTTTTTCTGTAAGAGAAAGAAGCGAGGGCCCTCCTCTAAGAAGTGTTCCGCTATAACACGAATCGGCGATGACGACGATATTTTTGCCTTTGACCCGCTCAGAACTCAGGATGTTTTTTATCGTAGAGTGAGATATCCAGGTGCTGGGGGTCTTTAGCTTTCCTTCTACCGGAACCCAATATCCGTCACCTGTCAGGTCATCCAATTGACCATGACCCGCGTAATAGATCAATAAATTGTCCTGTGGCCCCAAGCTTGATGCGAGGTTTCTCAAATCGCTAATCAGCCGGTGTCGGGTTGCTTCATTGTTGACTCTAAGAACCACCATGTTTTTTTTGAAGCCGTAACGTTCGATAAGAATTTGCTCTAGCGCTTGCGCATCCTTTGCAGCCGTTTTTAGTGGGCTCCATTCCTTGTAGTTGTTAATTCCAATGATCAAGGCGTAGTATTTGCCCAGATATACGCTATCTTGAAGATCAAGAGAGGTCAGTTCAACCCCACGAGTCTCAGCAGAGAGGACAGTTAAAGGACAGGTAAAAAAGAATAATAGCAGGATAAAGAAAATGCACTTTCTAAATGCCATTTTCGGACTCCTTTCATTGATTCTAATCTAGATAAGTCAGTTCGCCTTTTACAAGGCTACCGATTTTTAGCATAAAGCTTGAGAAACACCCGCGTCTCCTTTATTGGAAAAAGGCAAATTGGAAAATGTCGGAGTCGCTAAGCCGGCGAATATGAATTGTGCAAAGAATTGAGAAGGAAAGGAGAGTTCAGGTTTAAAATTGAGCCTCAACAAACATGCAACTATAGCATAATATTTAAAAACATAAATATGTGTCAATAATTTATTTATCTGGCAGATGGGGACCTTGGTGAAATATTGACATTCAGATCCGGACATATCTGCGCTTGGCGCGGCCCCAATTTCGAGGCCGTACTGCATCTGGACCGTTGATTTCTAAAAATCCTTCCACTGACGGGGGAATCCTTGCATCAAACCGTCTATTCTGCTAGAACCCCATGGCCAGCGTATTTTGTATGTGATAGAACTAGATAGGAAAAAATATGTCAACCGTTGCATTTATTGCGGTCATTCTGTCTGCCCTGTTTCATTCCGGTTACAACCTGCTGATCAAGGTGAGTGATGAGAAGACCCTGTATATGTGGTCAATTTTTTCGGTCGCGGTCATCACGGGCTGGATCGCGGGATGTTTAATGGTACCCGGGTTTCTCGAAATCCAACCTTCTGTCCTGCTTTTCGCCGCGCTTTCGGCCGCCTTTTTCACATGCTACCATCTCTCGGCCGCCAGGGCCTATGCAGCCGATGAAGGGGACCTTTCCCTGAGCTATCCCCTCACCACGCTCGCACCTGTCTTCATCCCCTTCTGGGCCTACCTGCTGCTCGGAGATACCTTTACGATCAAAGTCATAGCAGGGATTCTCATGGCGACGGCGGGCACCTACTTAATTCAGCTCAATTTTGCTCAAAAACGGGTTCGAATCAGGAGTCTTGGATTCGGAAGTGAGGCTGTTCGATTTGCCTTGCTCGCAAGCTTCCTCTACTCCTTCGGTGGAATATCGGATAAGATCGGAGTGAGCCAGTCAGGCTTTTATATGTTTACCGTATGGCTGATGACCATGATTTTTATCTATTTCACGTCCGTGGTCTTACTAAACAAACGCATCAGGAGCCGTGCATTGCATTGCTACCGGAATTATCCTCTCAAAGTCCTCCTGGGAGGGTTTCTCCTTTTTTTCTCCAACATTTCCTACCGTTTCGGCCTGGAGGCAACAGACGTCAGTTATGCAGCCGGCGTCCGGCAGTGCGCGACCCTTTTTGCGGTCCTTATGGGTGTCTTTCTGCTCAAAGAGCCCTATGGCCTTTTCCGTTTCATGGCCGGTCTCATCATCGCACTGGGTATCGTGCTCATCAAGATCGGTTAGAAGTGGTTTCAAAACCCCATCTCCCCGCAAAAAAAAGCGGGATTTCGCGTCTAATCTAAAGATTATTAAAGGAGCTCAAAAGGCTAATGGCTGCGTGGCTCTGCCTTGATGCATACCTTAATTTGTTTAGATCAGATATGTAATCCCGCTTAGCGGGGCCCTTGATGCACACCTTAATTTGGTAAAATCAAGATGTGTAATCCCGCGTTCGAGCGGGAAACCTGATCTGAGGTTTTGAAACCACTTCTATGTATCAGAATCTCAGGTCATAAATATATAGGGGACGTAGTTGATTTAGGCGCTTAAAGTCTTTTCCACCTGATCGACGCCGTTGGCATAAACCGCCATCATTTCCACTGCTTCCGTCTGGATTTCGTCCCTCAATTTTTCGGGTTCGAGCACGATCGCTTTGGCCCCCCAGCGCATGACCCAGGCTTTGAAATCTTTAGTACATGCCATATCTGCCTCAAGGAGAACCGATCCGTCGGGGTTATCAAGCAGTTTCTGGGTTTTATGCCAGATTTTTTCTTTGATGTATCCGGCAATGTCGGCGGAAAACAGGACTTTTACTTTTTCCGGTTGGCCGTGAAATGCGCCGAAGCTGTTTCCCATAAACGCATCGACGTCAAAATTATCCGGCACCTCAAATATCTCGTCGGTGAGAACAAGCATTTTGATTCGATCAACAGCAAAAATCCGGATCTCCTCTATCCATTTGCAGTGACCGATCAGGTAGAACGTGCCGTCAAGGAACCAGAGCTTGTAGGGCTCCACTTTTCTGCGGGTCTCTTTTTTGCGGCTCATCGTATAATACACGATATCGATTACTCTATTGTCGATCACCGCTTTTTCAATCTGCTCGATGATCTTTTTGTATTTTCTGTATGGTTTGTATGGCTTTGAACCTACCTTCAGGCTCTGCTCGACATTTTTTAGGTATTTTTTGGATTCCGGCGGAAGGGTGGCTTTGATTTTCTGAAAAAGATCCTCGAGAGAATCATAAAAGACCGTGCCTTTTAAAACCTTGAGGGCATCCCTGCCGAAATAAAGGGCCATCAACTCGGGCATGTTGAACGGCACGGGCATTGGCTTTCTGGCCGATTCCATTAATGACCACAGGTTCTGTCCGTTGACATTTTCAGTGTAAAGCGGAAACCCGGCTTCCTCAAGGGCATGAAGATCCCGGTAGACTGTTCGCTGGTGGCATTCAAGGTCTTTGGCCAGATCGGTGACGGACTTACCGTATCTGGATGTTACCAGTGTCTGAAAAATCTTCCATTGCCGTGCTAATTGATCACCCCGTGCCATGATGATTTCCTTTGAAATTTTAATTGGCCACAGATCCTTCTCCGCTCTGTTAACCTACGCAGGACAGGCCTACACAACCCGGCGTTGCTTTCAGCTGTGCCGCGGTATGCACAAACAAACTTTTCTTAAGGGCTGTCCGTAGCGGACTTTACCCAACTTGTTTTTATAATCTGTGTAATCTGCGTAATCTGTGGATATATTTTTTCTAATAGATCTTCTGGGCCTGTGGCTAATTATCCAATATCAATAACAATATCGGTAAAAATCATACTAAACTTAAGCGCTAAAAAAATTTCCCGCGTTTGACCGGATCTGACAATGTCGTGTGTTATCCTCCAAAAGTGGTTTGAAAATAGAGAAAAAACGTATCGATCAGGAGAGGAAAAAATATGAAGTCTCTTAAGGATGTAGATTCGGCAAACTTAGCCTTGACCGTCAGAAATGCCATCTGGGTGTTCCCCTATCTGGCCGTGATGGGGCTGATTTGGGGTTACCTTGCAGGTGGGCCGTCGGGTGCCGTCGCCGGTTTAGCAGTCGCCGCTTTCGTCAGTGCCGCGATCGGCCCGGCAGCCTCAAACTTCACCGGGAGAATGGGTGAAGGTGCGGTCAACACACTTTTCGGCCTGGGCAGGAGAACCACCGGCCCCCGAGAACGGATGGCCGGAGATTTGAACGTGGTGAGATATCACAAATTATCGAACCAATTCGAAGATGCCCTGTTAAAAATTGAAGAGGTCCTGGCAAAAGATCCTGATTTTGCGGAAGCGCTGTTCTTAAAAGCACAGATTCTGTGGGAAGGGTTTGAAGACCGTCAGGCAGCAAAAGAGTGCCTGGTTAAGATCCTAAAGGTGGAGCCGGATAAAAATGCGGTGTTTCGTCGCTGGGCGTTAAATTTTTATCGTGAAATGTCTAACGAATGCTTAAATCTTTAGAGACTTAAAACCTGAAAGTGTTGCACTTACTTATTGAACTTGTGAATAAGATATTGAGGACAATTTATGAAAAAGTTAATTTGGGTCTTAGTGTTTGGCAGTTGTGCCTTTTGCCTGGGCAGATGAGCTAAAAATCAAGAAATATATCAAGCTTGATCCACTTAGAGAGGACAATAATTATCTTATCTATAATAAGCATGGAAAAGCAACGGGAAGGATCTCAACATCGTCTACAAGCTTGGCGTGTCAGGAGGTGTGGCACCTGCAATGTTTCTGCACAGCCAGGGGGTGTGTTTCATAACGATTGCCTTCATATACGCCCGCCTCACCCAGGGAGGCCCGCGTTTTTCCCGCCAGGGGTGGGCCCACGGCTTCGTGGCGAGCATCAGCCTCTCGACCGGACTTATCGCTCTGCTGGCGGCCCTCAAAATAGGAGAGGCCAGTGTGGTAACTCCCATCGGGCAACTCAGCTTCGTGGTGAGCGCCCTGATGGTGACCCTCTGGATGGGGGAGCGGTTCACGAAGCGGAAAGTGGCAGGACTGCTTCTGGCGGTGGCAACCATCGTAGCCTTCTTGCCCGGCTGAGCCGCCCGTTTGAGCGCAACTCACCGGGGGCGACCGGTTGAAAGACCGGATGCACAAGACTGTGCGGGGATGAAAACGATGCCAGTGATTATTTGAAACAGCGATTATAAGTGAACGGCGGTGACCCTATCGAGGCTTACCTGAACCAACGCTTTGAGGGGAAAAGGGATAAAACGTATTAAATCGTTAAGCCGGTTCAGTCTCATACGCGGGCAGTGCATAACAATAAATTTCATTCCACAGTGAAACTGATTCCATCAGACTCTCGCATATAGGCGTTCTGTTGTCACAAACCGAGCAGCCTACGACAAAGTCGTTGTGCCCATTAATTTTATAGGTGACCTGTGCCATACAGCCACAGCCACATTCATGTAGTTTCATAGTGCACCTACATTATCTTGATTAGATGAGGTTTTGAAACCACTTCTACTTACCTATAATATAATACATTTGCAGTTAATTGCAATAAATAAATGTTTGCGAATGGTTTATCCATAGGAGTTTACAAGGCGCACCGTGGGGTTCGTCAGGCCTGTCGCGGTTTTACCGGGACGGGGCTGCCCTATTGCTTGTCCCATCAGTCTGAACCCATCATTACGGTTCAGACTATCGCCGCCAAAAAAATTGCCACATACCCTTGACCTTCTGAAACATTGCATTAAGTTAACTGGCATCTTCTGGGATGTTTGTGTTTTTTTCCTGCTGTTCGGTTCAGCCTTTCAGGTTGGCAACAGCCGCGAAATTAACAACGGCATTCTGGAAGCTACATCTTAAAGGGGGCGGTTCAATTTGAACTGCCCCTTTTGTTTATATTGAGAGGAGATCATGAAATTGGGGACCCCAATATTCTTGACTCCAAAAGCACCCTTTTGATAAATAGTTATTCAGATTTTTACAGATGTATTCAACAAAAGGACTTAAAAGATGCCGAAAATGACGATTCAACTGATTGAAGAGACTTTGCAAAGAGAGGTTCAGAAGATAGATAAAAGCGTCCAGGTAGTGGCGGTGGAGCATAACAAAAAAAAGAATTCCTATCGGGTATCCCTTCTCAAAGATAGAAAG
>JASFIU010000158.1:0-9133 GCA_050122495.1 Desulfobacterales bacterium
GGTCATCAATTCGACCAGCCGCGGTTTTCCATCCGATCTCATCGCGTTGATCAATCGGCCGATCTCGGAGAAAACGACGCGGGCATCGTTGCCGTCCAGGCGAACGGATTCAATGGCATATGCGTGAGCGCGTTTGTAGATCTCGGTGACAGCCGAGTGGCGCTCGATGGAGGTAAATTCTCCATAGCGGTTGTTTTCGACCACAATCAGAACCGGCAGCTGCAGGACGGATATCATGTTCAGGGCTTCATGGAACATGCCCTGATTGACCGATCCGTCTCCGGCGATGACCACCGAAATGTTATCGCTTTTCTGATAATACTTTATGGTAAAACCGGCTCCCAGCGCTAGGAGGTATCCGGCCCCCACGATACCGTTAGCTCCCAGGATTCCGATGCTGCCGTCGGTGACATGCATCGAGCCCCCTTTGCCCTTGCAGAGTCCGCCGGCCTTGCCGTAGAGTTCCGCCATCATTTTCTTGATATCCGCACCTTTGGCGATGATGTGACCATGACCCCGGTGGGTGGTGTTGAGATAGTCTGTATCTCTCAGATTCATACATACGCCGGCGGCAACGGCTTCCTGCCCGATGGAGAGGTGAATCGCTTCGGTGGGCAGATCGCCCTGTTGAAAGGCCTCGGACAGGTGTTGCTCAAACTGCCGGATCGTCAGCATCCTTTTCAACAGATCCATATCGGACACCGGCTTGGCAACGGCCGATCTTTCTTGCGCCCCGGCTTTTGCGGCGCCATCCGTATATTGCATGGGGAACAGCGGCAGCGCATCAAGCCCGTATGTTCCGGCACGGCGACGCCCAAAAATTTTGAAGCGGCGTTTTCTTTTTTTTGCCGGGGATTCTTGCAAAAGATCGGCTTTGCCCATCCGTCTCAAAATTTCGGGATAGAGGGCAAAGGCCGGTTTCAGGGCCGGTATGAGTTTGAGCGCTTTCTGGACCGAGCCTTTGGCCACGACCTTGCGGGTGGCGATGGCCATGGGGACATTAAGGTTTTCCAGCCAGAACTGATGGCTGGTGTCAGAAGTTTGGATCATCTCAACATCAAAGGCCACTTCATCCGGGGGATCCCAATAATACCGGGGGGCTTCTCCTTTGTTATCAATGTATAAATCGGTTGCGAAGTCGGTAAAGCGAAATTTGACAATCAATTTTTCGGCTGAGATTTTTTCGGTTATCGCGGGGGTGTTGAAGATCTCGTCCCACAAAGCGGAAAGCACCTGAATCAATTCGTCTTTGGACGCAAATGCGGACATGATGTCTCCTCTCGTTAAAGGTTAGACATACAGCTTATCTCATTATCAAATTGTCGTATTTTATCAATGCCGATTTTTCGCTATAAAAGTATGGACTTTTGGGTCTGATCCATTTATTTGGATAAGCGACAACTCTGTAATTGCGCTGAAGATTATCCGCACCTAAAAGAATAGAGGAGAGACCATCAGCGGTTATCACGATCGAGACTGGGAAACCTTCCCAATGGATCAGTTGAAAAGAGTCGATAGGCCGACGACGACCATTAACGACGATGAGGTCAAGAGGGTAAGTGAACGAAATGCAGGCTTTTGCAAAGCAGCGGCAGGGGACTATGGCCCGACCCTACAAAAGGAGTTCAGGCGGTTTGTTCCCAAACATCCCCTTTCCGGTGCTTGCTCATGGATGAGGGATAACATGAGACCATTCGTAGATGGAATGGTTGCGGCACAGGACCGTAAACTGGACCATGCGGCACGTGGGCGCCGCCAGGCAGTTTGGGATCTGGGGAGATGACCTCCTGGGCTATGGCAGGCCCGATTGCAGCAAAAAGTGGTGGTTTGACCTCGAAGATGTAAACGGTGACGGTGTCTTAACGATTCCCAAAAATCGAAAGGTAGAACCTGAAGAAAAATGAGGATAGATAAAATGAAGATCGAATTTACACCGATCGGTATCATCCATTCTCCATTTATGGAACTTGAAGGCATGCCGATCCAGCCGACGGGAGCTGCTGGCATAAAGGGCACGGTTGAGGTGTTCGAGGATTACCGCCGAGGACTCAAGGATCTCGACGGTTTTTCACACATTATCCTGCTGTACTACTTCCATCGTAGTCACGGATTTAAACTCCGTGTCGTGCCTTTTATGGATCCTGAGCCGCGGGGACTCTTTGCCACCCGTGCACCCAAGCGTCCCAACCCCATCGGGGTTTCTGTTGTACAACTCAACAAGATCGAAAACGGCGTGCTGCACATCCAGGCTGTAGACATTCTCGAGGGTACTCCGCTTCTGGACATCAAGCCGTATGTTCCTGAATTCGATGCCCAGGTAAAAGCACGGGCAGGTTGGCTTGAGAAAACCGGAAAAGCCGTTTCAAGTTGGAAATCGGATGATCGATTCAAATAGAATTGCGAACGCGCCCGGATTTCCATCGCGGCTCCGAAGCAACGAATCATCTATAAAGATTCAGCTACTGCTTTTTTCCACCAGCTGGGTAATTGAGTTCAAATTTTAAGTAAAAAAAGGGTTAAACTATGGCCAATTCTGAGAGAGACCTAAAGATAAAAACAGCAACGGGTGGTTGTCCAACTGATTATTTGCCCTATCTCGTTGAAAACCAGGTGCCCATCGGGGTTTGAATCCTTTTATTTTATCTTTATACACCATCACAAGATCACCTCCGGGAATTACCTGAGGTGAAAAATCTGCCATCCGCTGTGCGATCTATTTTGAACACTCACCCAGTCGGCACCGTCGGTTATGCGGACCCGCCAGCGATAGCTCTGCCCTTTTTCGAGAACGCCATCAGGAACTGTATGGGAAACCATGTTCTTGACATGGCCCGTAGAATAGACTCTTCCACCGTGACGCTTGTTAATCTCCAACCGATAATACAAAGGCTCCTTTGTTTTTGCTGCTTTCCATGAAAAAGTGGGATTGGCTGATCGTAAAGAGGCCTGATTTAAGGGCAAAAAATGATTGATTTCGGGCAGGGGAAGCGTTTTGACTACCGCCTGTATGTCAGCAGCCAAACCGCTTTCTTTGCCGCTGATGACTTCAACTGTATAGGTACCGATTTGCGGTCTTCCGGGTATTTTTATCCAAAAATCCCTGAGACGATACAGGTAGGTAAAATCTTCTTTTTGAATGGGCAATCTGCCCTGTGGCCCTGTAACGCTGATTGAATCGATTGAGCCCGGCAGGTCACCGGAATACGATTCCCCGATAAAAATATCAAAATATATATAGTGGAATTTATCTTGATCATACACATGCTTGACGCCCGCTGTGACCGGTATCTTCGGGGTTAGCATGCTTTGAAGTCTATTTTTATCCAGCCATTGGCCTGAAGCCATCACACCGACTATCTTTTGGAGGTTGCTAATATCATCAAACGGATTGCCACCGATCAGGACGAGATCGGCCCTTTTCCCAGCCTCAATGGTTCCGAAATTGCCCTTTGCATTCATTTTGTTGATTACATCTGCGGCGTTAACGGTTGCTGTTCGAATGGCCTCATACGGGCGAAACCCATTTTCGATCATGATTCGAAGCTCATCATGCAGCGAAAAACCCGGCACGAGTCCCATTGCCAGTCCGCCGGCATCGGTTCCAAGCACCAGCGTGACACCCCCCGCATGTAATTCACGCAACAGAAGCTGGTTCAATTCATAATGAACCGGTGCAAAATCCTCATAATCTCTGAATTGTATCTGATGCCTGTTTCTTCCCTGGCGAAGAGATTCGATAAATCCATATGGAAGGTATTGAGACGTCGGCCCCGTGACGAGGCGATCCGTTTGAAATAGTTTTTTAACGACAATATCATCGACCGTAAGGGTGGTGCACACAGGCGTTTTCGAAGTCTTTAACTGGTGGATGATTTCCTTGATTTTGGTTTCATATTTTAATTTGAGTTGGTTAAATGGTAAGTCAGCAGATCTCCCCATTTGTTCAGTTGCTACCTGCAGGATGTATCTAAACCATTCTTGATGACCCAAACTGCGAGATCGGTCGAAATTCAGGAATTCAAAATCCAATTCTTCAATATGTGCAATTTCATCCATCCCCGCTGACAAAATACCGTCCAGGCCCACGGCAAACGGGATATGGCCGGCAGTGTACATATTGAGCTTTTTGGCTGTTGTCATGGCCTCATGATAGTCCGCCGCTGATAGAAAGGAATACAGTTTGACAAAATCAAAACCCTGTTCCTTTTGAATGCGAACGATCTTCTCGGCATCATCCACAGGACCATAGAGGATCGGGCCTGCAGCATAAATCGTTGGTCCCCGGAATCGGCCTTTTTTTATTTCATCTCTCCAGCGAAGCGCAAAACCTGTCGGTGCTCCCTTTGGACCAAAATCTCTGATGGTTGTGACACCATTGGCCAGGAAAAGATCAAAAGGAGAAACCGGCCAACCCCCATTTAGCCATCGGGTATCGGTGTGGATGTGCATATCCGCAAGGCCGGGTATCAGATAGAAACCGGAACCATCGATTACGACCGAATTGTCAGGAATATCGATCGCATTTGATGGACCCACTGCAGTTATCCGCGCCCCTTTAACCAGGACGGTTTGTTCCGGAATAATTATTTCCTCTGTCATGGGTACAAGGTTGACGTTTACAAAAGCCGTTACTTTTTCGACATGTGCCCAAACGCTGTCAGCCGTTTGAATCCAGAGGGCCGGCATGATCAGAAGAAGGGGAAACCATTTCGGATAGATTTTAGTGACTAAAAACTTTCCAATCCGGCAATGGTGTAAATTCTTTGCTGCCTGCATGAGCGAATCTTTCAATAGGCTGAATCTATGGATAGAAAATTCGTCGCTATCCGAATTGATTGTAAGTTCTGAAAATAATTTTTCAGATAAAATTTTAATCATTGAGAATTAACCAAAAGATAGCGCGAAAAACAATATTTATATTGTGGTTCATATCCTCCTCCTTCCGGAATTTTGTGGGGTAACGTCTTGGAGGAATGTTTCGAACGCTTATAGGGAGGTTGACACATCCTTTTTTCGGTTTTTGTAGACCAAAAACGAACAGAGTTTACAGACATCGAAACCGGGATACGTTTCTCCGGTGCGCGGGAAAGAGGCCCCGCCGTCCCGGACGATTCTTTCCAGCATCCACTGGACCGTCGGCTTCAGGTGGTTTCCCGGCCAGATCCAGTTGATTTCACCCTGCTCGGTCTTTCCGGCCGTATAGCTGCTACTGCACATGGGGGTGATGTTCGGCTCCTTGGTGACATAGCACTGGGCAAGGCCGTGGCAAACCGAGGAATTCATGGTCATGACCATTTGAAATGGGTGGGTGTCAAACGCCGCGCACCAATCGTTGCCTAGATGGTAGGCCTGCAAAACGTCCGACATGCCGTGGATGACATCGGGTTCAAATGCCGCTTTGTGAAGCGCCGCGGTGGCATATGCCAGCAGTCCTTCAGGCATTCTCGTTTTGGTCCGGATGAACCGCTCCGCCTGGTCGCGGTCTTTGGTGTACTTCAGGTGACTCTTGATTTCCGCCTCATCAAGCCCCTTCCAGTTAAATACATATTTTGCATTGGTACAGCCGGTCTTTTCCGGCGTAACCAGAATCGTATCCCCCCTCTGTCTCGAGGCCGCAACGGCATGACAGACGGTATAGGGATGCAGACCGACTTTGTAATCCGTATTGTTTTTAAAATCCTCCAGTTCATCGTTTGAATAAAAGAATTTGACCGCAACCGGGTAATATTTCATTTTCAAAAAATTTCGCAGCGAAAATACGATATCCGCATTGCTTAAATCCCCTTTCTCAAGAATTGCTCCGGCAAACTTCACATCATCGAGCAATGTATCGGTATCGATCACGGAAATCTCCCTTCTTTTTCCTTACCAAGATGCTTCAGCATTTGCGCTATCGGCAAACGACACTTTACCTTCACGATAAGCAATTAGAGCATCTCTGACCGTTCCGGTCACATCATTGGCCACTTTTATTCCTGCGGCCTTAAGCGTTTTAAACGCATTGGGACCGCAATAACCGGTTAGTAATACTTTCGCGCCCCGGTCACTTACCGTAACGGCAGCCTGAATACCGGCCCCCTTAAACGCGTTTGCATTCTCTGAATTATCCAACACTTCAACCCCTTGATGGCGTGTGTCAACGATAAGGATATAGGCCGCACGACCAAATCTGGGGTCAATTTGTGAATCAAGGTCTTTGCCCTTGGATGTTATGGCTATTTTCAATTCCAACTCCTTTTCTATCTCAGATTCATTCCACCGCCGCCGCCACATACCTGATCGTCGGTGATTTGAGGCAGCTTGCCCGCAATCAAATCCTCCACTACCGGCTTTATCTCAGGACGCTCTGAATCATGATACACATCAATTCCAGCCTCTTTGAATCCCATGAGCGGCCGCATGCCGATTCCTCCGACCACAAGGGCTTTTACATGGTGACTCGCAAGCAGATTGACCGGTACCATGCAGCCGCCCTGAACATGTTCCTGATTTTGAATGGTTGAAACCGCTTTTATCTCTCCATTTTCGACATCAATAAAGGTAAACACATCGCAGTGACCAAAATGTCCGGACCGGGTTGCGTTCAAACCACCTTTCCCATTCGAGGGAACCGCTATTCTTCCGTTTTTCATGATTAATAATTCTCCTTGTTTGTTATTTATTTTTTTTGAATTCAATCCGCTTCGGCCTGTTCTGTTAGGTTCAGGATATTCTTCAGTTGCCTGAGCAATTTTTCAGCCTGTTCCGATCCCGGGCTGACGGGCAACTGCATAAGTATACCCAATCCTTCGCTGGCCTCATGGAAATCGTCAGGTAAAAGCGAGCTTACCGCGGCACAGTTGACCATGGGTCTTTTGGAGATAACCTTTTCGATCAATTCAAGACCGGTCATATCTTCGAGATTCTCATCCGTGACGACAAGATCAAAGTTCCCTTCTGTAAGCCTGGCGATGGCATGGCTGCCGGATTTCGCCCATGCTGTTTGAACCTGATTATCTTCCAATCCTGTCTTGAAGGCGCACATAGAGGCCTTATCCCGGCTTGCCAGCAAAATATTAATTATTTTTTGTGCGCTCATTTATAAATTCAGCTTCTTTGACAGCGTATGCCAAATTTCTTTGACTGCATGCCCGGCTCGCGAGTCGTTGTTATATTCAAAAATCGTTTGGCCCTGCACCATGGCTTTTGTGAAAACCGGATCGAAGGGAATCCTCCCCAGGCTGGATAGGCCTTCATCTTTGGCAAAATTTTCAATGTCCCGGGTCAGATCTGAATTAAGGTCAAATTTATTGACGCACACCATGGCCGGCACCTTGAAGTGGTTGGCCAGCTGGACGACACGCTCCATATCGTGAATACCCGAAAGGGTGGGTTCGGCCACGATAAGCACTGCACTGGCGCCGCCAATGGAAGCAATTACGGGGCACCCAACGCCTGGAGGGCCATCTGTAAGAATAAGATCAAGATTCTTTTCATCTGCCAGCCTTCTAGATTCTTGCCGTACGAGGGTCACCAGTTTACCTGAATTTTCTTCTGCAATTCCGAGTCGGGCATGAACCATGGGGCCGAAGCGCGTGTCTGAATTAAACCATTGGCCGCATGTATTATCCGGGAAGCCGATCGCCTTTTCCGGGCAAAAATACACACACACCCCACACCCCTCGCAGTCTACGGGATTGACTTCAAAACCATCACTGATTGCGCTGAACTTGCAAAGATCTAAACACAGTCCGCATTCGCTGCATTTGTCTTTATTAATATCTGCGGTATGACCTGATATAAAATCAGCACGGTTTAATACGTGTGGGTTCATAATCAAATGAAGATCGGCTGCGTCTACATCTGCATCACAGAGAACTTTGTTTTGCGCCAAGGAGGCAAATGCCGCAATCAAACTGGTTTTACCTGTTCCGCCTTTTCCGCTTATGACAATCAATTCTTTCATCTAAAATTGTACCGGGTTATTCGATTAATTTTTCAATGCGATTATAGAGCCCCTGAAATCTTTCACTCCACTCAGGCATAACATCTACAAGCATTTCCCCCTGTGAATAAGCTTCGGCAATTTTTCGATTAAAAGGGATTTCCATCAGTATCGAAAGTCCCATTTGACGCGCATATTGCCGTACCTTGTCATCGCCCAGGTCACTGCGATTGATGACCAACCCAAGCGGTATATCCATCATCTGAACCGCACCGACGGCCAGCTTTAAATCATAAAGGCCGAACGGCGTGGGTTCGGTGACCAGCAGCACGAAGTCAGCATCTTTCATGGATGCAATAACCGGGCATGAGGTTCCCGGAGGTGCATCGATGATCGTGAGTTTATCTGGGTTTTCAAAGGAGCGAACCTTTTTGATCAAGGGCGGCGACATGGCTTCACCTACCCGCAGCCTGCCGTGAACGAATTCAATGCCGTTGCGGTGGCCTTTTTGAATGACGCCGAGCTCCCGACCGCTTTGCGTGATGGCGCCCTCCGGACAGACTTCCCAGCACCCACCGCAGCTATGACAGAGTTCTTCAAAAACCAATACATTTTCATTAACCACCGCAATGGCTTTAAATTGACAGATATCACCACATTTTCCGCAGTAGGTGCACTTTTTTTCATCGATTTCAGGAACCGGCATAAAAACAGTTTCGGTTTTCTCAAAGGAAGGATTTATGAAAAGGTGAGCGTTGGGTTCTTCAACATCGCAATCCAGCAACTGGACATTAGAACCGATCGATTGGGCCAGGTTGGTTGCAACCGTTGTTTTACCTGTTCCGCCTTTTCCGCTGGCAATACTAATAATCATCTTAATTATCGATTTCTGCTAATCGCTTGTTTGTAAGTCATTAAGGCGGTTAATAATGCTTTCTAGCTGGTTATTTATGTCATCGGCCTTTTTCTTGAGGCTTTCCAGTTCCGAATCATTTGAGACCGAACCGGATCCTTTTTGCATGGGCCTGCGCCGGCCGGATACGACACTGCCTGCGCCCATGCCTCGCCCCCTGCCTCGGCCACCTCCCATGCCCTGTCTCATACCACCACCTCCCATGCCCTGTCTCATACCGCCACCACTCCCCTTACCCTGTCTCCTACCGCCACCACTCCCCGTGCCTTGTCTCATACCGCCACCACCCCCCGTGC
>JASFIU010000159.1:0-9100 GCA_050122495.1 Desulfobacterales bacterium
GATTAATTCAAATAAAGCTGCCGCACCCATGCCGCCGCCGATGCACATGGATTCCACGCCGTATTTAACGCCGCGCTCCTGCATGTTGTTGAGCAGGGTGGCGCACAGTTTGGCGCCGGTGCACCCCAGGGGATGCCCCAGGGCAATGGCGCCGCCGTGAATGTTGACGTTTTGAATATCGATCCCCAGCGTATCGATGCAGTAAAGCGCCTGAGAGGCAAAGGCTTCGTTGATCTCAAAAAGACCGATGTCTTTTAAATCCATTTCGGCCATTTTCAAGAGTTTGGGGATGGCCAGGGCCGGTCCGATGCCCATTTCATCGGGCTTGCAGCCCACGGTGGTGTAACACTTAAATTTGGCAATCGGTTTGACCCCCAGCGCTTTGACTTTGCCTTCACTCATGATTACGCTGGCGGCAGCCCCATCGGTCATCTGCGACGAGTTGCCGGCGGTAACCGATCCACCGGCGGCAAATACGGGATTCAGGTTGGCCAGACCTTCCAGGGTCGTGTCTTCCCGGATGCCGTCATCAAAATCCTGCATAAACGTCTCTTTTTTATAAACCCCGCCTTCCTGTTGGACATAGCGGGTCGCCGGTGTCGGTACAATCTCCTTGAACAGGCTTTTGTTTTTGGCTTCAGCCGCCTTCATCTGGGATTGATAGGCAAATTCATCCTGAGATTCCCGTGAAACGTTATAACGGCCGGCCACATTTTCTGCGGTAATGCCCATGGATGCATATAGATCGGCCAGCTTTCTGGTATATTCCGGATGCGGACGCGGAAGATTCCCCCCCATGGGAACATAGGTCATGGATTCCAGGCCGCCGCCGATAACGATATCAGACCAGCCGGCCATCACGCGCATGGCGGATTGGGCAATGGCTTCCAGGCCGGAAGCGCAAAAGCGGTTCACGGTGGCGCCGGTCACATCCACCGGGAAACCGGCGATTTGAGGGGCGATACGTCCGATATTGAGCCCCTGCTCGGCTTCCGGAAACGAGCAGCCGACCATGATGTCTTCCACATCTTTTTTTTCCAGATTTTCAGTTTTTTCAACAGCCGCCGCCAGAATAAAAGACAGCAGATCCTCGGGCCGGGTATCCTTAAACGCCCCTTTTTTGCGTTTGCATCCGGGTGTCCTTATCGAAGTCACAATGTATGCATCTCTCATATTTTTACCCTCCCTAAATTAACAAGGCTAAATCGTTTTTATTGATATCGCCAAATTCGAAGCACGAAATCCGAAAGTCGAAACAAATCCAAATACCAAAAATACCAATGTTCAAAACAAGATTATGGAAAAAAGCAATGCTTTTTTGTTTTGAATTTTTGTATTTTGATCATTTGATATTGTTTCGTATTTCGATATTCGGATTTCGAATTTTATTAATGCTTACCCACGCCGTTTAAAATATATTCGCAAGATTTTTTGATACCATCTGACTAAGTATTTAGTTCCGCAGGGGTTTACCCGTGGCCAGCATATGATCAATGCGCGCCTGGGTCTTTTCTTCTTTCAAGAGTTCGATGAAAGCTTGGCGTTCGAGCGTCAGGATCACATCTTCCTCAATCTGGGCATTATCGCGCACATCTCCGCCGCTGATGACATAGGCGATCTTCTTGGCCAGAAAAGCGTCATATTCAGAAATAAATTTCCCGTTGAGCATGTTGGATATTTCCGCATTCACCATGCCCTGGGCGGCCTGACCCAGTACCTTTATCTTGCGTTTGGGCGGTGGCGCATAGCCTTCATCGACCATTTTTAAAACGTCTTTCTTGGCCTCACCGATAAGATAGTCCCGGTTAAAGACGATGCGGTCACGGGGGCCGAGGAAACCATTCGCGCGGGCATCCGCGGCCGATGTTGACACCTTGGCCATGGCAATTGCCATAAAAACCGGCAGGAAAAATTTTGCCAGATCAAGATCGGTCACCACCTCGGGCACCGAACTGATAAACTTTTTCATGAGGTTCAGGCAGGCGCCGGCGGCGGGAACCAGCCCCACACCGATTTCGACCTGGCCCATATACAGCTCAGCGTGGGCCACAATCTTGTCAGAAGCCAGGCAGACCTCACAGCCGCCGCCAAGAGTCAAACCGTAAGGCGCGCTGACCACGGGAAAAGCCGCATACCTGAGATCCTGGAGCCCATATTGCAAATCTTTGACCATCAGTTCGATGCCGTCATACTGGTTATCCTTTGCGGCGGCGACGACATCGCTTAAATTCGCCCCGGCCGAAAAGGCGCCCGGCATGCCGCCGGCCTGATTGCCGATGACCAACCCGATTCCTTCGCGATCAACATATTCTCTGGCTTCATGAAGGGCTTCAATAATTTGCCGATTCAACGAGTTCATTTTGGTGTGAAACTCTAGACAGAAGACGCCGTCATCCAGATCGATCAATGTGGCCGAATCCGAGGTTTTGACAGCCTTTTCAGTTGCTTTCAAGGATCCCAGCGAAACGATATTTTCACTGACAATCCGTTCCTTATAATTTTGAGACTCAAAATCGTAGAAATAAACCGCTCCGTTCCGGGTTTTATAAAAAGAAGTGTGCCCGTCTTTGAGCATCTTTTGGATGCTGTCGGGCACATCAAGCCCGTCCTTTTGCATACGCTTGACAGAGGCCTCCAGACCGATGGCATCCCAGGTTTCAAAAGGACCCATTTCCAGGTTGAAACCCCACTTCATGGCATTGTCGATATCCACGATGGTATCGGAAATTTCCGGAATCCTGTTGGCGGCATAGATCAGATTGCTGGCAACGGCCTTCCAGGCAAAATTGGAACCCTTGTCTTCACCATTCACAATGGCCCGCATCTTTTCCGGCAGGGTTTTGGCTTTCTTAGCGTCCGCCAGGCAGGGCAAATCAGGCGAATGGGCTTCTTCATATTCAAGCGTCGCCGGGTCGATCACTTTGCGGATTTTCTGCCAGTCAGGCGTAAGCTCGGTTTTATAAAATCCGCTTTGGCTTTTTTTACCCAGCAAATTCTTTGCGATCATGTCATTTACAAATTCAGGCAGGACAAAACTTTCGCGGTCCTCATCGCCTTCGATCATCTCGTAAGTGTTTTTGGCCACATGAGCCAGGGTATCCAGGCCCACAATATCCGCTGTCTTGAACATCCCCGTCCGGGGCCGCCCCATGCCCGGCCCGAAAAGTGCATCCACCTCCGGAATGCTGATGCCCTCTTCCAGCATCAGCTGCATCACTTTCACCATGCCCTGAACGCCGATGCGGTTGCCGACAAAATTGGGGGTATCTTTGGCCCACACAATACCCTTGCCCAAAATCCGTTCTCCAAAATCAGCCATGAATTCGAGCGTTTCAGGCAGGGTTTCCTCTCCCGGAATAATTTCCAGCAGCTTCATGTAACGCACCGGATTAAAGAAATGAGTTCCCAGAAACTGCTGCTTAAATCCCTTGCTGCGTCCTTTGGACATGGCCTTCAGCGGAATACCGGATGTATTTGTAGAAACAATCGTGTCCGGCTTTCGAACCGCCTCGATCCGCTCTAAAAGATCCTGTTTTATCTTCAGGTTTTCAACAACAACCTCAACAATCCAGTCGCAGTCTGCTATCTTTTCAAAATCATCCTCCAGATTACCGATCGTAATAAGCTTGGCATCTTTGGGAGACATAAAAAGCGCCGGTTGATTCATCAAGGCCGCGTCCAGACCGGCCTTTACGATTCGGTTGCGTGCCAGCGGATCATTTTTTTCCGCCCCCTTTAAATCCAAGGGCACAATATCTAATAATAATGTTCTTATGCCGGCCCCGGCCAGCAAGGCGGCAATACCTCCACCCATTACTCCAGAGCCGATCACAGCAGCAGATTTGATCTTTCTTGGCATGATAACCTCCTCGTCAATAAATAGGTATAAATAATGAATGAATATTCATTCACCTAACAGAGACACAGCTACCCTGTCAAGTAAAATTCTCTAATTCTTTAAAACAAATTAAAAATTAATTATAATTGATTTCAGATAATTATGTTTTCTATTTTTTGATAACTAAAAATTTGGATATTTGGAAGGGAACAGTTAAGGCTGGGAAAGCGACTGAATAAATATTCAGTTCGATAAGCTCGGTAAACTTCCAAGATTAAAGAAGATGAACTGTCTCAAAATTAATAGCCAAACTCGGAAAAAGTGACTAAAGTGAACTAAAGTGCGAAGTGACTAAAGCTTATGAATTCTGCCCGTCGGGAGCCTCATGGTCTAGCGGCTGGATCGAATGTGCATCTAACAGAAGATGGTGAAGAAGCTGTGCACAGTTGTTTCGAGGACGAGTACGCGGACGACGACGAGGACGATACATCGGAATCGTTAATCCTACTCGTCCTCGTTCTCGTCCTCGTCCTCGAAAACCAAAAATGGGTTCATACGCTTCATTGCGCCGGAAACTGTTTGGGGCCAAACAGTTGCATTTTCTTTGGCTTGGGTGCCGCAGGGTCCGCAGCCGCGGCTTTCGATTCAGCCGGTTTCCTGGCCGGTTCGGGGGCTGAGACCTGAATTGATTTTTGGTGCAATGGCTTGCGGGTTTTGAGTATTTCCGCTGGAATAAAAATTTCGTTACCCACCAGCAAAAAGTCAGGATCAATGTCGGGATTGGCCCTGGCTAAGGCCTTGATGTTTTTAACGTCTCCGGTGTACCAACCGGCAATGGCGCTCAACTTTTCGCCCGGCTGCCGCACGGTGTGGGCAAAATAATTTTTCAGACTTTTCGCCGCCACCTTACGGGGCAGCGGTTCTTTGTTGATCATCATTTCCGGAGGGATGCGGATTACGTCCCCCACCATTATTCGATTGGGTTTGAGCTTCGGATTTACCCGGGCCAGGGCTTTCCAGTTTTCAAACTGGCCCGTGTACCACTTTGCAATCAGCGACAGGCTTTCGCCCCGCCACCGCACCGTGTGCTCAAAATTCTCGGATCGATGTGGAGTTGTGTCAGCTTTTACAGCCCCTTTTTTGTCGGGATCTTGATCCTGACTTTCAGCGGCCATTTCCGCTTCATCTGAAGACGAAAATTTGGAACCGACAGCGGTCCATTTTTCTTTAATCCACGATTTTGAAGCCTCGTATTTTTGACTGACCTCCATATCTTCCATTTTTTGGTTTACGCTGGTGCAGCCAGAGAACATTAACATTACAAAAGCCCCGATCAGGACGGATTGAATTAGATTCTTAGCAAAATACCTCATGGGATTGACTCCTTTTATTGCTTTTATTGCTTTAATTGCTTTAAATAGGCCAAGGCGGACGCATTCGCGGGGTTGATCTCAATGGCCCGTTCCAGGCTTTTGATACAGGTATCGCGTTCGCCCAGTTGCGCCTGGACCATGGCAAGATTAAACAGGGCTTCATCAAGAAAATCAGGCGCCAGTTCAACCACCCGGGAGTACATTTCCTCGGCTTTGGGATAGTTTTCGTTAACCGCATAAATGTATCCGAGGTTAAAGAAGGTGTCCGCACGTCCGGGGTCGAGTTCGGCAACTTTTTGATAAGTCTCGATGGCTTGCGGATAATCACTCTGACGGACGAAAATGTATCCGAGCTGTGATAGCACCGACAGACTGTCAGGATCCACCTCCAACGCCTTCAACAAATAGACCTTGGCCGCATCAGGATTTTGGGGCATTACAGCGGAGGCCTGGCCCCGCAGAGCCTCCAGGTAAGCATCCGAAATCTTTTTTTGTGAAGACGGATCTGCAGCCAAAACCTCTTCCAGCAGCGCAATGGCCTCCGGAAACGCTTTGGCTTGAAGTGCGGCTTTGGCCGCCTCAATTTTATCTTCGGTCGGATTTTCAGGCGACGGCAATCCAACCGAATAGGCCGAGACCGAACGGTCAGAGGGTGTAAACGGCAATCTGGTCAGGCTCAGGTCCAACATGAAAGCGATGATAACCATAGCGGCCACCAACCCGTATCGCCAAATGCTATGCTGAAATTGCTCTGAAATTTTGGTGTCATCGAAGGCAATCGTTTGGTTGATTGTTGCCTCGTCCGGGGATGGGTCGTCAGCGAAATCGACGGGCACGTCACTATAAATCTGCGTGTTTGCGAACAAGGCGTTTTCTTCAGCCGCAAATTCCTGCTTAAAAAGATCTTTAACACAACTGGCGAAATGCCTCGCATTCGGCCGGAAAGAAAGCTCATAAATACATTCTTCCAGATCGGCAAGCATTTCACCGCAGCTCTGATAGCGTTCATCCGGATCCTTGGCCAGCGCATGCCGGACGATATCATGCAGTCTGGCGGGTAGATCCGGCACCAGGGTTTCCAAAGGTTTATAGGCCGCATCTCGCACTTGGGAATAGACGTGCATGGTTTCTCCCCGGAACATTCGCCGGCCGGTTAAGAGCTCATAAAGAATGATGCCGGTGGAGAAGATATCGGAACGGTGGTCGATTGTTTTGCCATTGGCCTGCTCGGGAGACATGTAGGCCAGTTTACCTTTGATCAGACCTTCATGGGTTGTGCTGTTGTGGCTGGCAGCCTTGGCGATCCCAAAATCAATAATTTTGACCTGTCCTTCGTAAGTAATAAAAATATTTTGAGGATTGATATCGCGATGGATGATATTTAGCGGCTTGCCCTTTAAATCTTTAAGATTATGAGAGTAATCGAGTCCGGCACAAATGCGGGAAATGACGTAGAGGGTGTTTCCCAGATCGACAGGGATGGCTTTTGTTTTAGCCTTGTAGGTCAGCTTGCGCAGATCCTTACCAAAAAGGTATTCCATGGCGATAAAATATTCGCCATCCAGATTGCCAAAGTCATAAATCTGAACAATATTCTCGTGTTGCAGCAAGGCCGCGAGTTTGGCCTCATCGATAAAGGCCTTGACCAGATTGCCCTCATCAGAGAGATGGGGCAATATTTTTTTTATGGCAACCTGTTTTTCAAATCCATATTCCCGCGTCACTTTGGCACGATACAGTTCGGCCATACCGCCCACAGCGATTTTATCCAAAAGTTGATACTTGCCGAATTGTTGGGGCGCAAAGTCCGTCATTGCAACCATTCCATCCCTTGGAAATCTGGTTGTAATATCGGTCAATGTGGGGCTTAACTTGAATGGATTTTTTAATAATGACGAGAATTTGGGTAGGTCTGGAAGAGATTCTAATTTTGAGAAAACGGGTTAGATTGCGTTCCGTCAGCCCGGCGGGAGTCAACGACCACCCGGTTTGGAAAACCCAATTACCTGCCCAGAGCCTGAACCGGTTGTTGGATCAAAACGGCTTCCTCCTTGAGCTTCTCGCGGCGCACGCGGTTGAAGGCGTCCTCTACGGCTAAAAATGCATTTACGATTTCAGGGTCGAAATGTTTTCCCTTTAATTCGATGATCATATTCTTGGCTTTATTGTGGGAATAGGCTTCTTTGTAAAACCGTTTGGTGGTGAGCGCATCATAGACATCTGCGACTGCAATGATGCGGGCGGATAAGGGGATGGCTTCTCCCTTTAGTCCCCGCGGATAGCCGGACCCATCCCATTTCTCATGATGATTAAAAGCGATTTCCTTTCCCATCGCCAGGAAGGATTTACCCTCAATCTGCGATTCGATAGCCTTTATCGCATTGCCTCCCATTAAGGTGTGGCGCTTAATAATATCAAATTCTTCTTTGGTGAGCGCTTCGGGCTTTAGTAAGAGGGCATCCGGTGTACCCACTTTTCCAATATCATGCAAAATAGAAGACTGGTAAATATCGTCGATATATTGCTGATCGATCCGGTCGCTAAATTTGGAATTCAGGGCGAGTTCTTTTGCAAGTATTCTCGAATACTCCCGGATTCTTTCCAGATGAGTGCCGGTGCCTTCGTCCCTGTATTCGGCAAGCTTGGCAAGGCCCAGGATTGTTGCCGTGCGGGCTTCATGAACTTTGCGGTAGGATTCCAACAAATCCATTTCCATTTTCTTCTTTTCGGTCCTATCCCGCAGCACGCCTCGATATCCGATGGGCCGGCCGATTGAATCCTGCAGCAAAGCAACCGAAGCTTCAATATACAATATCGCGCCACTGACTTTAAATTCGCAGTCAAAGGCTTTAACCGGTCTGCCGGTACGCCGGCACTCTGAAAATGTTTCATAAACCCGTCCGGCATTCTCTTCGTCCATAAAATCCCAAAAGTTCATGAACCTTAGATCTACCTTGGAAACGCCTAAAATTCGGGTCAGCGCATCATTGCCGAAGACGAAATAACCTTCGATGTCGACTTCATAGTAGCCTTCTTCGATGCTTTCGAGAATGGTTCGATATTTTTCCTCACTTGCTTTTAACGCTTCCTCTGCTTTTTTACGTTCATTAATGGTGAACTGAACATGGGAACCAAACATCAAGAAAAGACAAAAGACGATTAACCGGGGCCAGACTTTGCTGATATTCGGTCCGAATATTTCCTGATAAAAACTGATTTCTGCCGGCGAGAAAACGTTTAGAAGTGACTCCAGCGCCCAGTACAAAGCCCCCAGAAAAATTCCGGTTAGAACCATATAATCGGCCATATCAACCCGGTTGCGAAAAAGCTTTTTGAATTTATTCATGGAGTCGCTTCCCCAGAAATTTAAAAATTCAAAAGAATTTTTAATGACACAGAACCGATCTCAAAAATAGTGGTTAAGGGCTCCCCGCTTAACGCGGGGGGCACTTGGTCCGCCGCAGATGGATTGAGATGGTTTCCAGAAATATTGACGAATCAGGCTCTCTTTGATAAAATTTTTAAGATAGATTAAGGCTATTTTGGGTGAACGCTTTTTTAATTGAATATATAGGGTATATATAATGAATTCAAGAATTAAGCAATACATACTGATTGCGATCGCGGCGGCAGCGGGCTATTTTATTATGAGTAATCATATCATATTCAACGGCAGAGAAGTCCATTTGCTAAAAAAAAATGAACTCCATCTGCATTACACTTTTTACAGCATAAAGCAAAAAAAACCCAAGGTTATCATGGAAATCGACTACCTTCGCGAAGCCGGTATCGGCGATCTTCTGGTAGAATTGGGAATCATTAATGAAGAAGAAAAATCCCGTCTGGAAAACCAATATTACTAAAGTTGACTAGAAGTGGTTTCAAAACC
>JASFIU010000160.1:0-9023 GCA_050122495.1 Desulfobacterales bacterium
TTCGAGAATCTGGCCGGCATACATCACCAGCACCCGGGAAGCGATCTGGGCCACCACGCCTAAATCGTGTGTGATCAGCAGCAATGACGTATTCAGCTCCGCTTTCAGTTCCAACATAAGCGCCAGAATCTGGGCCTGAATGGTGACATCTAATGCGGTTGTCGGTTCATCGGCAATTAGCAATTTGGGTCGGCATATCATCGCCATGGCGATCATCACCCGCTGACGCATGCCCCCGGAGAGCTGATGCGGATAATCCCCCAGCCGCTTGCGGGCGGCCGGGATCTTGACATGTTCAAGCCAGGTGGCCGCCTCGGCCAAGGCCGCTGATTTCGAGAGCCCTTTATGGATGATCAACGGTTCGGCCACCTGACGGCCGATAGGCAGGACCGGGTTAAGAGATGACATGGGCTCCTGGAAGATCATTGATATGTCATGGCCCCGGATCCGGCGCAGTGTTTCAGAATCCAGTGCGAGCAGATCCTGATTCTCAAACAGAATGCGCCCCGACTCAATTCGACCCGGCGGAGAGGGGATTAATCTTAAAATACTCAAGGCCGTGACACTTTTGCCGCAGCCGGATTCTCCCACCAGGCCCAGGGTCTCTCCGGCCGCCAGGTCGAAGCTGACACCCTCCACCGCCCGTGCAATCCCTTCAGGCAGGTGGAAGCTCACTCTGAGCCCCTCAATGTCCATTAACTTATCATTCATATTTTAGCTTTTGTTTAGGCAAATTCCCCATATTTGGTTTCAGGTGTCCGAAATAAATAGGTGTCAGTGTTCAGGTGTCAGGTGTCAGCAAATAATTGACAGAGTGCAAAATCTGACAATGCTCAACGTCATCGCCATCGTAATCCTGACACCCGAAACCTGACACCTGAAACCTGTGGCCCTTCTTTATAAGCTGATATCGGTTAGGCAGACGATCGGTACAAATAATGAAGCGCCGTCAGCGCATAAATTTTGGCCGTTTCAATCAGTTGGTCCAGATCAACCCACTCATCGATCTGATGCGGGACCTGACGGTCCCCGGCGCCCATGGTGACAATGGGAATATTTTTAAGGGCCCAGAGAAAAGTTCCATCGGTGGCGCCCGGCACGCCGGCATAAACAGGTTTCGTATCGGTGAGCCTGCGGGTGGCCCAATCGGCGGCTTTAACAACAGGCTCAGATCGCTCGGTATGCGTACAGGGCCGATCGGTTAAAATATCGATCCGAACCGACAGATCATGATCCCGCTGTAAATTCAGCAGCGAGTCATATGTCTTGTAATCCTGCCCGACCCGCTCTTCTACCGTTGATGCCAGGTCCTCAAGATCGGCGATAATCTTTTGGTGAGCCTGCCGGGGAGTTGTACGGATATCCACCAGCATCCTGGCCTCCCGGGGGATCACGTTGAGCTGAGAGGCGCCGGTCACCGGTGTTTGGATAACCGTCGGAGTGAAGCTGGGCCAGCCCAGATATTCATCCATTCCCACGGTAGTTACGGCGTCCTTTTCCAGTTTGTGCAAACCGTCAATGAGGCGGGCGATTGCCGGTGCACAGTTCAAACCGGAAAGCGGCATGGCGCCGTGGCTCATTCGACCGGTAATCCGGTAGCAGGCACGAATAGCACCTTTTTGGGCGGTACAGATCATGCCGTCCTGAGGCTCGCAGATCACGGCGGCGGTGATCTTATCCGCATGGCCCCTCTGGATGAAATCCATCACCCCCAGCATCTGATCTTCCTCGTCACACAGCACACCTCCAATGACCGCACCGGCAAGTTCAACCGCAGAGGCTTTTAAGGCTTTCATCGCAATCAACATGGCGGCCAGGTTGCCCTTGGTATCATTGGCCCCGCGGCCGTACATCCGGCGGCCGACAATTTCAGCCCCAAATGGATCATAGCTCCAGGTCGACACATCCCCCGGGGTGACAACATCGGTATGGCCTTCAAATAAAAGGGTGCGTCTTTGTGAATCGGCAGGCCAGCTGATAATGATATTTGGACGATTGGGTGCGACTTGATCGACCTGAATGTCGAAACCTTGCTCCCGGGCCCAGCGTGCAACCTTTTCAGCGACATCCTGTTCGCTGGTTCCCGCCTGCGGGTCCCACACCGAGTTAATGCGTACGAGATCGGCCGTCAAAGTAATCAATTCATCCGCATCAATTTCATCTAATACTTTTTTTATGAATTCTTTGGTTGGTGTCATAATATCTGGCAGAAAATCCGAAATCCGAAGCACGAAATACGAAACAAATTCCAAATCCTAAATTCGAATTTTCAAAACGTGTTTCGAATTTTGATCATTTGATATTCGGATTTGTTTCGGATTTCGATATTCGACATTCGAATTTTATATAATTCTTGAAGCCTTTCATATTGAATTTGTCTTTATCTTATGCGGACCATTTTCGGATCCAGCGTATCCCTGAGTCCATCCCCCAGCAGGTTAAAGCCCAGTACGGCCCAGGCAATCGCCACACCGGGGAAAATGGCCATCCAGGGAGATAAGGACATAAAGGTTTGGGCTTCATTCAGCATTCGGCCCCACGAAGCGTGTGGGGGCTGGGTTCCCAATCCCAGATAGCTGAGACCAGCCTCCGCCAGAATGGCCACGGCAAACTGAATGGTTCCCTGGATGAGCAACGGCGATAAAATATTGGGTAAGACATGTCGCCAGTTGATGGCCCATGCACTCATCCCGGCAGCCCGGGCAGCGATGATAAATTCCCTTTCCCAGATGCTCAGCGCGACGGCGCGGGTTAAGCGGGCAAATACCGGTATATAAAATATCCCGATCGCCAGCATGGCATTGATCATCGATGGACCCAGAATGGAGGTAATCAGGATAGCGGTAAGCACCGCCGGAAAACCGAACAAAAGATCGGAGAAACGCATGATGGTTTCATCCACCAGCCGACGGTAATAGGCCGAAGCGAGTCCTAGCGCCACACCGATCGTCAAACCGATGGCCACCGTGACCAGCCCCACGATGATCGAGTTCACCGCCCCGACCATCACTCGCGAAAAGATATCTCGGCCGTACTGGTCGGTACCCAGGGGATGGCTGATGGTTGGCCCTTTCAGCCGCTGGCGCGGATCCATTTTATTGGCATCATACGGCGTCCAGACAAGGCTGAGAATCGCCATTAGAATAATCACCACGGATAAAACAAAGCCAACGGTGAAATTCAGGTTTTTAAAAAATCGTTTCACTTAAATTTGCTCCGCAAATTTAATCTAATTGAATTCGAGGATCCAGACTGGCATAGCAAAGATCGACGACAAAGTTAACCACGACCACGGCGGCGGCCATGACCAAAACGATGTCTCTGACCACCGGCAGATCGCGCTGGCCGATCGCTTGAAAAACCAATCTGCCCATGCCGGGCAGGTAATAAACATTTTCAATAATAATGGCTCCGGCCAGAAGTTGCCCCAGTTGAAGCCCGAGAATGGTCAGCACGGGTATCATCGCATTTTTGAGCGCATGAACATAAATGACGGTTCTTTCTTTAAGGCCCTTGGCCCTGGCAGTCCGGATGTAATCTTCTCTCAGAACTTCGAGCATGGATGAACGCGTCAAGCGTGCCAGGATGGAAGCTCGAATGACTCCCAGGGCAAATGCCGGCAGCAACAGTGCTTTGAATGAACCCCAGAAATCGGCGGCCCAGCCCGGAAAGCCGCCGGCCGAAAAAAACCCCCATTGCACCGATAGCAGCAGAATCAACAGAATACCCAGCCAGAACTCCGGTGTTGCCAGACCCAACTGGGTGAAAAACATCACCGTTACATCGCCCGGGCGATTGTGGTGGCGGGCCGCATAGATGCCCAATGGGATTGACAGAACAACCGCAAAGAGCATCGCCAGCAGGGCCAGTGGACCGGTTACGGCCAGGCTGGAAAGAATCAATTCAGAGACCGGCAGGTCATAATTGATGGAGCGGTTGCCCCGTCCGGTGAGGATATTACCGATCCAATCGATATATTGTGCATAAAAAGACTTATCCAGACCCAACTCTGCCCGCAGGTTTGCCAGTGTTTCAGGCGTCGCATTAATGCCTAAAATGATTTGGGCGGGGTCTCCGGGCAGAACAAAAAGTACCGAAAAAACCGCAATCGAGACCAAAAAAAGCAGAATCAAGAGGGTTATCAGTTTTTTGATAAGGTAGTGGGTCATGGGGGCACGTGGTCGGTTGGAATTACAACTTCCGGACGCGCAGCGTCGGTCATACTAATTAAAAAAGCGCGTTTTCCGGTTACGAGTTACGTGTTGCGAGTTGCGTGTTGAAAAAATGAAATCTGTTAAGTCACCGTCATCAACCCGCAACCCGCAACCCGTAACACGCAACCCGCAACACTCACGATTTCATTACAACCCGACTTGCAATCACATGCTGATTATTGTTTCACCCAAACCTGTGTGACATCCAACGCAATCGTCGGGTAATTTTCCCACCAGTTCATGACTTCGGCCTTCATGGCCGGCAGATTGGGTGCCGAGAACAGAAAACCGTTGACCGCATCTTCGGCGATGATTTCCTGGCAGCGACCAAACCACTTGGCCTTTTCAGCCTCATTGGGCGCTTTCAGCGCTTTGGCGTAAGCATCACGGAATTCCTGTGAGTCATATTGAAAATAATAATTCGGATTGGCATAAATTCCGACATCCCAGGCCTCCACATGTCCGATCATGGTCAACTGGTATTCTTTTTGTTTGTAAATTCGCTCCAGCCAGTAGGGCCATTCAACGATTTCGATTTTCAGTTTGATCCCTATTTCCTTGAGCATATCGGCAATCACCTCACCGGCACGCCGGGAATAAGAGTAGATGGCCGGTAATTTAATGGTGGCTTCAAACCCATCGGGATACCCCGCCTGAGCCAGCAGCTCTTTGGCTTTTTGGGGATTATAAGGATATTTTTGGGTCAAATCCCGGTAGTAGGGTGTCGTCGGTGACCAGTGGGAGCCGATGGGGGTCCCGTAACCGAACATCACCAGTTCAATGACGGTATTGCGGTCAATGCCATAGGCCATGGCCTGCCGAACCAGTTTATTATCAAATGGTTTGGCTTTGTTGTTGGTGGACATAATGACTTCCCCGGTGGTAGCCCCGGCGTAAACCTTGAAGCGGTTGTCACGGGAAAGTTCAGCCGCCGACTCCGGAGCTGAAATCCAGCCCAATACATCGATATCACCGGCTTTAAGCGCCGCAATCTGGGCGCTGGCGTCACCGATAAACTTAAATGTGACCTGGTCAAGATAAGGCAGTTGCGGATTCCAATACCCATCAAAGGGGACCATTTCGACGCGGTCTCCGCGTACCCATTCGACAAATTTAAAAGGTCCGGTGCCGATGGGATGGGATTTAGCCTGCTCGAAGCCCTTCATCGGCAGCATGACCGCATCGCCTTCAGCCATATGGGCGATAAACAACGCGTCTACCTCTGCCAGCGTTATGATTAAAGTCGCATTGTCCGGCGTTTCAATTTTATTGATTCCGCGAAAAAATTCCGGATGCGGATTGATCGTGTTCTCAGCTTTGGCCCGTTCCAGATTCCATTTGGCGGCCTGCGCATTAAAGGGTTCGCCGTTATGGAATTTGACACCTTTACGAAGATAGAATGTGTATATTTTGCCATCCGGCGAAACGGTCCATCGGGTGGCCAGACCGGGGACAAACTTCCCTTCACTGTTCACCTTGATCAATCCCTCATAAATGTTGGCGTAAACCACCCGATCGATGGCTGCGGCCGTATTCGCCGTGGGATCGAGCCCCGGCGGCTCGCCGGGTTGACAAACAACGAGTTTGCCGCCCTTGACAGGCCCGGTGCTTTTTTTACTTAATTCGTCTAATTTGCGGCCGAGTTCATCCACCTTCTCGGTCAGCTTATCAACCCGTTCGGTGAGTTTATTGACGCTATCTGCTTCCCCTGTGGGCCCCTCGGGCCCCTCACAGGAGAACAGGAAAAAACTGGATAAAAGTACCCAAAAAGATAAAAGGAAAATTTTTCCCAAACGATATTTGGTCATGGTTTTCTCCTCCGCATCAGTTTTATAATGTAAGCTCAGGTTTTGTCCAAAACTATCGATTTTCAAGATCGCAGAATGCGGTCATACCTGCCGTGCTTTTAGCAGTCAGTATGGCTCTTATGATCGCTCGTGACATGCAGTCCGCTGCCGCGTGACCGACGTCACTGACTGCCCGGGCCTGAGGCGTGCCGTAATATCCGGAGATTTCCGGCAGTTCTTGTTTCCCGGTCGCTAAACAGAAAATGGTATCACCTTCGAACATGGTATGGGACGGTCGAATGGCGCGCGCCAATCCATCATGGGTCATCTGAGCAACTTTTTGCGCCTGTCCCTTGGTGAGTATGGCGTCTGTGGCAACAATTCCGAGAGTGGTGTTTCGGGCCGGCGCGCTTTCGGACCGCGGCGGGAGTATCACGGCCCGTTTCCCCTGGCGTCCAAACTCGCCTTCGATCTCCAGACCGATTTCCCAGGGGCATCCGCTGGCAGGATTAATGACCGAACCGTCAGAATTGACCGCCACCAGAGCGGCTGCGGTGATTCCGGAATCCATGATCAGGCTGGCGGTTCCGAGACCCCCTTTGATGCCGGCCGACCAGGCCCCTGTCCCGGCGCCCACACAACCGGTGTCTACCGTTCCGCTGCCGGCTGCTCGGCATGCTTGTTCTCCCCATTGTGCACTGATGGGCGGGACAAAATCAGCTCCGCGATCCAGGTCGTATAAAGCCGCAGCCGGCACAATCGGTGCTACAAATCCTTTGTCCAGCGGAAAGCCGAAGCCCTTTGCGGCCAGCCAGCGCACAACACCATCTGCGGCCGCCAGGCCGAAAACCGAGCCGCCGGAGAGCACCACCGCCTGTACCTGCTCCACCAGGTTGGCCGGATCCAGCAGATCGGTTTCGCGGGTGCAGGGTCCTGAGCCGCGTACATCTACAGCGGCAACAGCGCCTTCCGGACAGAGGGCCACGGTTACCCCGCTGGCGGCACTGATATCGGTAAAATGGCCGACCCGAATACCGCTTACATCTGTTAAGGCGTTATACTTCCCGATGGCTGCCATTTTATTATCCTTTTTGTCTCAAAACTCAGATTGATGGGCAGTTTAAGTGGACCTATATAATTCTTTTTGACTTCAAAAGCAAATTAAATTGGTTGGCCGGTTGAGCCCGTTGAGCCGGCTGGGTCCGTTGAAATCGGAAAACGTCTGAATTTGTCTTTTACGGGTCAACGGGCTCAACCTGAATAATTTGAGCATTTTGGGGCGACACGATTCATTCCTTAATATTCCTTAAAACAGATATGAAATCCCGCTTTTTCTGGCGGGGCAACACCGCCCTGGGCCATTAGACGCATTTTTGAGATGAATTCTAAATATTAAGGTTGACTAAAACTTTAATATTGGGATAAAAAATCAGGTTTTAGTCAAGAGATCATTGAAATACCGTTTTTATATAAAAGAAACTGCTTAAAAGGAAAACCTAAATTTCATGATCCAGTTAATCAGAGGATTTAAGGATATCCTTCCCGGTGAAGTTGAGCTCTGGCAGGCCATCGAAGCTGTGGCCCGTCAGCTTCTGGAAGATTTCGGATTCAAGGAGATCCGCATACCCATTATGGAGCGCACCGAACTTTTTGCCAGAAGCATCGGTGAAGATACCGACATCGTCGAAAAAGAGATGTACACCTTTGCGGATCGTAAAGGTGATTTGATAACCCTGCGTCCGGAGGCAACGGCTTCGATTGTGCGGGCTTACATTCAGCATCGTCTGCATGCCAAGGATCCGTATCAGAAATTTTACACCATCGGCCCCATGTTTCGCCGGGAGCGCCCCCAGAAAGGCAGATACCGCCAATTTTATCAGATTAATGCCGAGATCTTCGGGGTGCATTCCGGGCTGGCGGATGTGCAGCTTATTTTTTTACTGGTCACCCTGTTTTCACGTCTGCAGGTCGCTGATGTTAAAGCGCACATCAATTCCCTGGGCTGCCCCAAATGCCGTCCGGAATTCAAAGCCGCCTTGTCCGGATTTTTGAATTCCGTCGGTGACAGGCTGTGTTCCGATTGCATTCGGCGCAAAGATCGCAACCCTTTAAGGGTGCTGGACTGCAAGGTGCCCTCCTGCCGGGAGGCCATGGCGGATGCGCCATCGATTCTGGATCACCTCTGTTCGGATTGTAAAGTGGATTTTGCTGAAGTCAAAAAAATGCTGGAAAAGCTGAACGTCCCCTTTGTGGTCGACAAAAACTTGGTTCGCGGACTGGACTACTATGCCCGCACGACGTTTGAGATTCAGACCGAATCCTTAGGGGCTCAAAATGCAGTCGCCGGCGGCGGCCGTTATGACGGACTGGTCAGTGAACTGGGCGGACCGGACATCCCGGCCACCGGTTTTGCCATTGGCTTCGACCGGCTCACCGAACTCAGCGGTCTGGCCGCAACCCAATTTTACCGGGAGCCTGATATTTTTGTGGCGGCCCTGGGAGACCGGAGTCGTTTGCTTGCATTCGAATGGGCCTGTGCCTTCGGCAACGAAGGTGTCAGAGCGGAATTGGAATTTGGCGGCAAAAGCTTAAAAAGCCAGATGAAGCAGGCCAACCGGCTCAATGCCCGCTATGTGCTGATTGTGGGTGACGATGAGCTTAAAAAAGGCGAGGCCATCTTGCGAAATATGGAAACCAAGGATCAGGTTCCCGTTCCGCTTAATGAGCTTGTTGAAAATATCAAAAAACAAATTATGACGGAATAGTTAAATTTGTTTAATTGGTTTGATTGGTTTAATTAGTTTGAATAATTGATCAATGGTCGAAAACCAATTCAACCAATAAAACTAATAGAACTAATAGAACAAGGAGAACATATTGTCCGATCAACTAGGTGACATGCGCAGAACGAATCATTGCTGGGAGCTTGGTGCAGATGACGTCGGTCAGGAAGTGGTTTTGATGGGCTGGGTCCATCGGCGCAGGGATCACGGCGGGGTGATTTTCGTGGATCTTCGGGATC
>JASFIU010000161.1:0-8962 GCA_050122495.1 Desulfobacterales bacterium
CTTAATCATTCCCACTTTAAGATCGGTAAAGGTTTCTTCCTTAAAAAGATTGCTTCTGTCTATCTTTAATTCAGCCGACTGGTTTTGTTCATCTGCCATGAAATGTGTCTCCTTAAGCAAGGTGTGGTGGCCAAATGGTTTTATCCTATACTTACGCCATATAGATAGATCAAAGTTAAAGACAAATTATACGAATTCAACCCATAAAGCCAATTTAGTGCCGCAACGTAACAAATAAAAGGGGATAAGGCAACCATATTGGGTTTTACGGATTTGTACAATTTCATTAAAGATTGCCAGCAAAGGTTTGAGGGCTTAGATTATAAAATTGGCCTTATTGTATAAATTTCTACAGAGGTAATGATTTATGTGTGGCCGATTTGTGGGATACCGTAATCTGGATGAACTCAAAGAGATCTTTCCGATTGACCAGTCGGCCTGCGAGGTAACGGCCAATTATAATGTGGCGCCTTCGCAGGAGATTCTGGCGATTTTCAACCATCAGGGAGAAAACTGGTTGGACAAATTCCACTGGGGCTTGGTGCCCTTCTGGGCAAAAGATACCGCCATTGGAAACCGTATGATCAATGCCCGCGCCGAAACCTTAGCCGAAAAGCCTTCCTTTAAAAATGCCTTTAAAAAGCGCAGATGTCTAATCATTGCCGACGGCTTTTATGAATGGAAAGGACCCAAAGGTCAAAAACAGCCCATGTTCATCACCTTGCCCGATAAAAAGCCTTTCGCGTTTGCCGGGCTGTGGGAAACCTGGGGCAAAAAAGATCAGGAAACCCTTTATAAGTCCTGCACGATCATTACAACCGAAGCCTGTGAAGCCCTGCGCGACATCCACCATCGTATGCCCGTCATATTCAAACCCGAAGCATATGAATACTGGCTGGATCCGGCCAATCAGGATGTAAATGCACTAAAAAATATTCTGGAACAGGCCCTCCTGACGGATCTGGTCAGCTATCCGGTATCAAAGCTGGTCAATTCCGCCCGCAACAACGACTCCGCCTGCATCGACCCCATCAAGGAATAAATATGTTTCTCCCTCGTGCCTTCCGCTTCATGGCTCGCCTGAACGAAGACGGAAGTTTATCCCACGATCTGTCAGTTTCCGGCATGAATCGTCCGCTGCAGCCCGTGAATTGTCGTTTTTCGGCTTGAATGGCCTGCCCGGCACAGCTCGCAGGAGAAATTACGGGCCTGTCCTGCATAGCTCGATAGAGCGACGCGGGACTGTTTTCCGGCATAAGCTGGCAGAGTTCTTTGATTCAAATGTCAATATTTAACGGACGTCCCCATCTCTCCACTTTTTTTAAAATTTCGCAGGACCGGATTGACAGCGGAATTCCGCGGCCATAACTTGGTTCTACAGCAAGGGAGCGAGTCAATTCATCGCCAATCAATTTTAAGATCGAAATCAGCCATCCGTTAAAGTTCAGTAATCAACAAAAAAAGAATAAAAAAGGAGGGCAGAATGAAAAAGTATGGAGCTGAATTTGTTGGAACCTTTTGGTTGGTTCTGGGGGGATGCGGAAGCGCAGTTTTAGCCGCGGCATTCCCGAATGTTGGTATTGGCTTACTTGGGGTATCATTGGCTTTTGGCCTAACCGTGATGACCATGGCATTTGCAATCGGCCATATCTCCGGGTGTCACCTGAACCCGGCGGTATCCATCGGGCTCTACGTGGGCGGCCGTTTTGAGGCCAAAGAACTGGCTCCGTATATCATCGCCCAGGTACTCGGGGGGATTGCCGCAGGTGGTGTGCTGTTCCTGATTGCCAGCGGCAAGGCCGGTTTTGACGTAACCGCCGGTTTTGCTTCAAATGGTTACGGCGAACACTCGCCCGGGGGATACACCTTGTTGGCCGCCTTCATCACCGAAGTGGTGATGACACTTATGTTTTTGCTAATTATTCTGGGAGCAACGGATACGCGTGCACCCCAGGGATTTGCTCCGATCGCAATCGGCTTGGGGCTTACCCTGATTCATTTGATCAGTATTCCCGTTACCAACACTTCGGTGAATCCAGCACGCAGCACCGGCGTAGCAATGTATGTCGGAGGGTGGGCAATCTCACAACTCTGGCTTTTCTGGGTCGCACCAATTATCGGCGCTGCCCTCGGCGGGATCGTATACCGTTTTCTTGGCAGCAATGGCGAGTAGAACTTTCAACTTATAAACTGCTTCCGTCGAAGACATACAAAAGCAGGTATTAAATGGCTGACCAGAATCAACCAAGTCTTCAGTAAGAGCTGAAAGCAATCGTGGATAGCACCCGTCGCCCGGGAATAGATTTTAAGCTTCTATCCTACCAATTTATCCAAACTTGGCATCAGCTTATTAAACCTGACGGATAAATGTATTTAGCTTGACTTTTATTGCATTTTTAAAATATTAGATCCCCAATCGCGTATATCTTGAAACTCAATTGCACACCTCAGATTCACTTTTTCTTTTTAAAATTCTCATTCGCCTGTTGAACGACTTCTCTAAATCTAATTCGTATTTTCGATAAAGCAGAGATCGGCAACACCGAATAAAAACAAACAATTTGGGAGAAGATCCATATGGTGAAGCCTCTCAAAATGTGCCTGCCCCGCTCCTAAAAGAACATTAAAGGTTCTGTTGGGAGCATTATCCTATAGGTTAGGTAGACGTTATGTAAGGGGAACTCACATGAGTCCAACTAAAAAAAGGAGGTAAAATGAGTGACCCCGGCCAATTGGACGCAACCTTTCAAGTCATCATGAAATACTTTATGGAATCGGGTCAGGCACCTCACTACACGGAGATTGCATCTGAATTGGATGTGCCGGTAGAAGAGGGACGCACAGCACTGCAGGCGCTATTTTCACCTGGCTTTCCCGGCTGGTTGTTTCCCAATACAGATTATATCGGCTCGTTTCCGCCGTTCAGCAACCTTCCCACCCAATATCGCATCACGATTGATGGCCAACAGAAGTGGTTCGCCCAATGAGGATTTGAATCGCTGGCGGTCAGCTGGCTTTTCCCGGGAAAAACAGTCCGGATCGATGCGCCCTGTCTGGAACTGACAAAGGCATCAATGACCGTGATGCTGGGTGTTATCAACCTGTTCAAAAAAATATTAGGCAAAAAGCCAGTCAAGGTTGCCGAAGTCCAGTTGGAAACAATCATCGGCTGGCTCACCAAGGGTTACCGGACCTGCAACACCGGTGCTTGATACGAAAAAAGGAGGGATTATGGAAATGAAGACAAAAAAAACGGTAATTGCGGCATTAACTTTATTTAGTGTTTTTTTTACTTTTCACAGCCTGTCTTGGGCGGACGGGACAATCATTGATGAATGGGCCGGTGTCAAGGCTCCGGCGGCACCCGAACTCAAAGCGGTCCGTGTGGATCCGAAAGCAACTGCTCTTCTGGTTTTGGACATTGAAACGCGAACCTGCAATTCAGAAAGAAGGCCCCGGTGCATAGCGTCGGTTCCCAAAATCAAGAGCCTGATCACAAGGGCAAGAGCCAAAGGCATACCCGTAGTCTACAGCCTTACCAGCAGGGGAACCAAGGAAACGATACTGAAAGAGGTGGCTCCGCTTAACACGGAGCCGGTCGTTAAATCCTCTGTAGACAAATTCTATGGTACGGATTTGGAAATGATTTTAAAGGAAAAGGGCACAAAGACCGTCATCATAGTGGGTACCGCTGCAAACGGAGCAGTGCTTGGCACCGCCATTGGCGCTGCAATGCGGAAATTGAATATCATCGTACCGGTTGACGGCATGTCGGACAAACTTTATTCGGAACAGTATGTCGCCTGGCATCTCGTTAATGCGCCTGGAACAGGACGTCGCACAACCCTGACTCAAATCAGCATGATTGAGTTTTGAAAAATAAGCATTTTCGGACAGCGCTGTTTGGCTCTGCCTTTTCCTTTTGATTGGAAATTTAAAATGGATAAAAAGAGATTTGCCGAATTTTTAGATAGAAAGAAAAAATCCCAAAGAACAATCAACAGCTATGTGGATTTTGTGCAGAAATATGAAGCCTATCTTTCTAAACATAAAAAGGGTAATGCAATAGAGACGGCGGGGAAAAAGGATCTGCACGATTTTGAAAAATGGGGGGGCAAAAAGAATTTGAAAATTAATCGATACCTGTGGGGTATTAAAGAATATTACGATTTTATCTCAAAAAAAGAGTTGAAACTGGAAGCCAACGCCATGATTGGTGCAAGGTATTTATCCCAGTTTAAGCTAAAAGATTTTGCCGGCGTTAAACAAAATGATATAAAAAAGCTTGCCAAAGAAGGAATTAAAACCGCTAAAGAAATGCTTTATGCGGGGTTGGATAAACAAAAGAGAAGAGAACTTTCCCGTAAGACGGGTATCGCCCTTGAAGATATTTTAGAACTGGTCAAACTCTCCGATCAGGCCAGGATCGGCGGACATAAAAAGATTCGCGCGCGTTTATACCATGAAGCCGGCTTAGACACCATCGACAAAATGGCTGCCTGCGATTCAGAAGAAATGCGGAAAATATTAACGGATTTTATTCAAAAAACCGGCTTTAGCGGCATACCACCCACACCTGGAGAAGCAAAAAATACGGCAACCATGGCAAAATATTTAAAAAGATTAGTTGAGTACTAAAACCCAGTGATATAGAGTAATTTTTCTCTACCAATTGTATGATAGATTCACCGTTTGATGAAAGGAGGAAAATTATGAGTACTTATGTATTGGTTCATGGCGCCTGGCACGGGGCATGGTGCTGGAAAAAGGTTATTCCGCTTCTTGAGAAGGAAGGGCATCAAGTGGTAGCACCGGATTTACCCGGACATGGTAGCGACAAGAAACCCATCCCTGAAATTACCTTACAGGCTTATACGGATCGCGTATGCCAAATTCTGGATGAGCAGCCTGAACCGGTTATTCTGGTCGGGCATAGTATGGGAGGCGTCGTGATTACGCAGACGGCGGAATATCGACCGGAGAAGATCAAAAAGTTAGTCTATCTGACCGCCTTTTTGCTGCAAGATGGTGAATTTTTATTACAGCATGCTGAGCCGGACACCGAGGCATTAGTCCTGCCGAACCTGATGATGTCCGAAGATCAGAGTTATGCCACCGTAAAAGAAGAGGCCCTTAAAGAAGCCTTCTATGCCGATTGCGCTGACGAGGATGTTGAGTTTGCGAAATCTCAATTGGTTCCTCAAGCGGCCGCACCGTTAGCTACCCCGGTAAATACGACTGAAGAAAATTTTGGACGGGTCCCCAGAGTTTATATTTCCTGTTCGCAGGATAAAGCGATTAGCCCGTCAATACAAGAAAGCCTGCATAAGGCACTCCCATGCGAAAAGGTGATTTCCTTAGACACCAGTCACTCGCCATTCTTTTCGGCTCCGGCGGAATTAGCAAACCATCTTCTGTCAATTTAGAATTGAGAATCAAAATGCGCTCTCCAGGAAAAACAAAGCTGGCATCATTAAAGACATGGCCTCCGATAAAATTCCACCGGATATTTTAAAGCCCTCAATGACATACCAGTGGCGGATTTGGGTAGCGCATCACCCTGATTGGATTAATTGCTCGCAATCGTGGTGGGTGAATTCGGATCTCAAATCATAATGGTATATTATATTATTCCGGCGATGATGAACTTCAAAAGTTAAAAATACCGCTGGCGATTTTTAGGGGGGGGTGACAAGCTTTTTTTTAGGAGTCCGGATGAAGAAAAAGGGGAGATAATTGCCGAAACGGAAACTCCATTTTCCGGTTCTTTGACGGGGATCGGTGATTTTCAGATAAATTTTTTCAAAGACGAAAAAGGAGAAGTAAAGCATTTTAAGGTCCAAGTTGGTTTTGGGTTCTATCAGTTTGATAAGATTAAATAGTGAGTCTAATTTTATTGCCGCTTTCGTTCCTGAGGCCCCTGTCTCTTTGAGGTCTTATTTTGAACATAGCTGAGTCATGCTAGACTTTGCTACCCTTAATATATAAATGCATCGGTTAGACAGATAAGAGATATCTAAAAAAATCGGTTGACGCCGTGTCAAGTTCCATGTATCCAGATTCTATCGATTGAATACTCTGAATTTTGGTTGTTTGACCTTTATCAATAAATTTGTAATCGGTTCATATTTGGTCTTCTGGCAAACAATCGCGAATGAATAAAGTGTTTATCTGGCCAATTCAAGAAAAGGAGGTATTATGCCCGGGAAATTCGAAATCAAAAAAGGCAAAAGCGGAAAGTTCTCTTTTAACCTTAAAGCTGTCAATGGACAGGTGATTCTGACGAGTCAAGCGTACAAAACCAAAGCGGCGGCAAAAAATGGTATCAAATCTGTTTGTACCAACTGCACGAAGGCTGCCCGTTTTGAACAGAAGGCATCAAAGAAGGGGGAGCCTTACTTTGTTCTATTGGCCGCCAATAAGCAGGTTATCGGTAAAAGCCAGATGTATTCCAGCAAAAAGTCGATGCTGAATGGTATTGCATCCGTCAAGAAAAATGCCGGTAAAGCCGCGATCAAGGATCTAACGGGGTAGTTTTATTTTTAGGCCGGAAGCCCTGGACAGGCAAATGCAGTTTGGGCAATCGATCACAATTCCCTCTATCAAGGCAGGGTCATTTGGCCCTGCTTTTTTTTGCTCGTTTTGCTTTCTGCATGCAAAGGCTTCTTTGCCATCTTAGACCCTGTGGTGCCCGTTTCATATCGGTAAATTTACCCGCGTCGTGTTATTCTCAACATATCAAAACTTGATGTCCTCCTGAGATAATGAAAGACGATGGTGATTTCGCCAATAAGTTAGCTTCTATATGAAAGGTTGAGGCATGCACGTTTATATTCTCTTCACACACCCAAGTAAAGAATCTTTCAATCGACATGTTCTTGAAGCTTTTGTAAAGGGTCTTCGGGATAATGGGCACACGTTTGAGGTTAATGATTTATATGACACCAACTTCAAATCCGAAATGGACGCTGATCAATATCTGCGTGAGGTCGGGCTTGATCCGGATGCGCCGATACCACATGATGTTAAAATGGAACAGGAAAAAGTAAACCGGGCCGATGTTTTGGCTTTTATTTACCCTGTGTGGTGGAGCGATTGCCCTGCGAAGCTAAAAGGTTGGTTCGATAGAGTGTGGACCTATGGATATGCCTATTTCTATGATGAATGCGAGGAAAGATACAGCAAAATTGAAGTTGAAAAGGCGATTGTAATTTGTTCAGCCGGTCACACCGTGGAACACCTTGAAGAGATTGGCATCGCTGAAAGCATGCGTCGGATCATGTTAAATGACAGATTGCTGGGGTTAGGTGTTAAAGCGGCCAAGATGGAGATTTTGGGGGGAATGATGCCGGGTGATAACACCTTTAAAAAGATTAATTTAGAAAAAGCGTATGATCTTGGCAAGAATCTATAGATCGTCAAAAACACTGGTGGCTAAGTAAGGGAACTGTTAAAAAAGGGCAGTGTCACCACTGCCCTTCAAGGGAGGAGAATAATACTGCTTGAAGGTCCGCTCCTGTCAAGCCTATTTTAGGGAGGTTCAGATTTCGTTCTCACGCACAAACGCCTTGGAGGCCAAACCCAGCTTCGGTTCCTTTCGTTTGAATGAGAATAACATATTCAAAAAATTGTGCAGTCTGCTCTCACCGACCAGGCGGATGATCAAAAGACTGCCCGCTATAGCGGCTGTTACAATAAACACGCTGGCACAGGTCTTAAAGGTATCGTATGCATTGAAGAACCAGCTTCTTTTTACCAAAAATGATCGCCTCCTTTTCCAGTCTCGTGACTTCTATGAATTGGTTACTCCGGAAGATCTTTAGACCCACCCATGCCCAGAGCGTATTTCAGGTATTTTCTTTCAGCAATTTTATAATTTTTTTCAGAATAAAAATTTAGATTTTCCGGAATCTGAAATTCCTTACGATATTTGTCCACCAGTAGTTGAAGCCCGCAATTTTGTTTTTGATGGTTACCCCCCATAAAACTAAAGGGGAAGCAAAAACCATGCACACTTCCCCTTGTATCCGACTGATATCATTTCAGTTTCAATTTCAAATAGTTAATGCAATTGGGTCAAATTGCACAATATAACAATATGAAACCGGCTACCCAGATTTTATGAAATTCCTTTCCTAAAAAATATACGGTCTCAAAATTCACCCCAAATCGGGTTCATCTCCCGAGAATGCTGAACATATTTTCAAGCATCCACCGTTCAGCCGCTAATGACAATACCTCATATTTAATACAGAGCCTAACGCTCTATTTCATTTTCGGCGATCGCCTCCAGACGCAAGTGCTGTGAACGCCAGATATTGCTATTATTGGCAACGGTTTCAATATTTTTATTGGTCAAATGCTGAACCATCTGAATGTCATCAACCGCCAGATCTTCATTCCCCATTTTGGTGTGCAGTGTTGCACGACTGTAATAAGCCGCCGCGTATTCAGGATCGAGTTGAATGGCCTTGTCAAAATCATCGATCGCATCTGTATGGGTGCCTTGCTTTTCCTTGGCAAGTCCTCGCAGATGATATGATCGCGGAAAATCAGGGTTTAGATGTATGGCGCGATCGAAATCAGCGATGGCTTCATCCAATCGATCCAGCCTCAGAAATGCAGATCCGCGGCTCATGTAGGCGAGCTTATGATCGGGTTCTTGTTCGATTGCCTGCGATAGCAGCTGAATACTTTTTCCGTAGTTGTCCTTTAAGAACTCAAACATCCCATTAATATAATTGTCGTTTGCCTTTGGTTTATCAGACATGGCTTACCTCCAACACTTAAAAGGTTTAGTGTAATTAATCATAATCTGTCTAAATTTTGTCTAAATATAATCAGGAGGCTTTTAATGTCAAGGCGTATTTAAGGATTGGCATTTAAGCAACAGGCAGGGACAAACCTTGTCAAAGCTAATTGAAAACGGGCACAGACTTGAGGCCCCTAAGGAAGGTCGAAT
>JASFIU010000162.1:0-8951 GCA_050122495.1 Desulfobacterales bacterium
CAATATTGAACGACTAATTAGGGTCCAAATTAAGCAAAAGGAGGGGAATACAATGGCCATTGATGTCATGATTAAAAGAAAGGTCAAGCCGGGTCGTCAGGCCAGAGAATTGGTTCCGCTTATCTTACATCTGAGGGCCCTTGCCACCTATCAGCCCGGCTATATCTCAGGGACGACACTATGCAATCTGGAACAACCGGATGAATGCCTGGTGATCAGCCGGTGGGAGTCGGTTGACGACTGGAACCGATGGCAAAACAGCAGGCAACGGACTGAAATTGAGCAGAAAATCGAAACACTGATCGGTGAAAAGGCCGAATACACGATGTACGCCCCCATGGTTGCGCGCTCAGACCCAGGTGAGTCGTTCTCAAAAAAATTCGGGCAGTTAAATAATGTCTGGGAAATTTAGAACCGCTGAGCAGTGTGAATTTTCAAATTCGCTTTACGATCCGCTGCAGCAAAAGTCTGTGAGAAAAGTCCTATCCAAGCCAAGCCGCTCCATAGAATGGATTTTTTTAACCCACCGATAAAAAGTTAATTGGGTTTTCCAAATCCCGCCATGGCGGGATTTCGCACCCGGTGCCACCGCGTTGTTTCCAACGATTAGGGCACTCCGCGCCCTTGTCTTTTACCGCCCATGGCGGTAAAATCCAAGCCACCCGCTTTGCGGGTGGTCGTTGACTCGAGCCTTAAAATAAGCTGTTGACAAAATTTATTTCGTCTGGGTAATATGTCTCCTTTTTTAAACCCGACCTTTAAATGGAGAAGCAGATTGGAAAAAGATTCTGAGCCGATCGTGCGGCCATCTACCGCTGATGAGAAACCTTCCAAAACCAGGCGTTCCAAGGGGCTGCGTATCAACTTTCTCCTCTCGTTTCTGATTCTGTTTCTATTATGGATTGTATTTTCCGGTAAGTTCGATGCCTTTCACATTGCGTTGGGTCTCATATCCAGTGCCATCGTCGCCAAAATTTCCGGTGACCTGCTGTTTACGTCAACCCGGCCACAGGGACTTTTTTCGTTGTGGCTCCGGCTGTTCGCTTACATTCCATGGTTGATTTATCAAATATTTCTGGCAAACGTGCATGTTATGTACTTGGTCTTCCATCCAAAGATGATGGATCTGATTAATCCAAAGATAATTGAATTCGAAAGCCGCTTGAAAAGCGATTATGGCAGGACAACATTCGCCAATTCCATCACGCTTACCCCCGGCACCATTACCGTGAACGTGACCGTGTTGGGCCGATTTTCGGTCCATTGCATCGATGACCCTTCGGGTTTAGCGCTTCCGGGTGACATGGAAGAAAGAATCGTAAAGGTTTTTAGAGAATAATAAAATAATGGACAGCCTATTCTATTACAGCGGGTTTTATTTGGCCCTAATTATGTTGCTGCCCCTTTACCGGGCGATTTTCGGTCCGACCGTTCTGGATCGTCTCATCGGTGTTAATGCCATCGGGAGTAAAACGACCGTTCTGCTCATTATTGTCGGTCTGATCTATGGGCGGGTGGACATGTTCGTTGACATCGCCCTGGCTTACGCGTTGTTAAACTTTATCGCTGTGCTGGCAGCTTCACGTTATTTCCAGAAAAAAAAGGGTTTGTATGAAGAAGAGCCTTCAGATTGACGGTCGGGAAAAAATGTAAGGAGGCAAGGAGGTTTATTCGATGAATTATTTAATCGGGCTACTTTTGATCAGCGGGCTGTTTTTTTTTACGGGAGGCTCTATTGGAATTCTGAGGCTGCCTGATTTTTACACCCGATTGCATCCGGCCGGGAAACTGGACACCGCCGGCCAGTTCTTTACCATGTCGGCCATTGCCCTGTTCATTCTTCAAGATCTTTCGTTAGCTAATTTTTTGACGGCAACCAAAATTGTTTTAATCGTCATTTTCGTCTATATCACAAGTCCGACGGCAACCCATGCTATTGTCGATGCCGGGGTGCGGGCGGGCCTTAAACCCTGGACAAAAGAAGGACCCTTATGATCTGGCAGATTGAAATCATCGTCTTGCTGATTGTCTTGATTTGCGGTATCGGCGCTATCATGGTTAAAGATCTACTGGGGGCCGCCATACTTTTCGGCGCCTACAGTTTTATGATGTGCCTTCTGTGGGCTATCATGGGGGCGGTCGATGTGGCATTCACCGAGGCCTCTGTCGGAGCCGGCATCAGTACCGTACTTTTTGTAGCAGCAGTTTTTCGCACCTCGAGGAGGACCAAGGATTGAAGATTTTTAAAATAGCCATTGTTCTCCTGTTCGGGGGCATGCTTATTTATTGGTCGCAGGATTTTCCACCCTGGGGTCATCCGCAAGCACCCGCCAGTGTGCACGTATCAAACCATTATATCGAACAGACAATCGAGGAAACCTCCGTTCCCAATATCGTCACGGCGGTACTGGCGGATTACCGTGGATACGATACAATGTTTGAAACCATCGTTATCTTTTCCGCCGGGATTGCCTGCATCTTTCTGCTGCGGGTTTTAAAACGGACCAAATCTGGACGTCAGATGTACCGCCACATCCCCACCGGGCTTACGATTCGAATTGAAGAAGGATATGGGCCGCCGCCGGATTCCAAAGATTTTGAAAGAATCGATCTGATGTGGGTGCCTTATGATTTGATTATAAAAACGGGCAGTCGGCTCATTGTTCCATTTAGCCAGCTATTTGCGCTGTATGTGATTGCTCACGGACACCACAGCCCGGGAGGAGGGTTTCAGGGCGGTGTCATTCTCGGTGCCTCGATTATCCTGTTTGCGATATCCAACAACCTGCGAGTGAGTTTTACACTGATCAGTGAAAAGCTTGCCGTTTTGCTTTGCGGTTTGGGGGTGATCCTTTACGCCGGCACCGGGGTGCTCTGTATGATTTTCGGATCAAACTATTTAGATTACGGTGCGCTATCGCATATCCTTGGCGTCGACCCGGTTACGGCAAGATCCCACGGGATCTTAATGGTGGAGATCGGGGTGGGTATCTGCGTGATGGCGGTTATGGTTCTGCTTTATTATAACCTGGCTTCGGCCGGCAGGCATGACGAGGGCTTATAAGTTGAACGAGCTGATCGAATTTGTCATATCCAAACTTAATTACTGGGTGTACATTGCCTTGATGATGGTCGGCCTGTATGCCATGATTGCCAAGAATAATCTGGTAAAAAAGATCATCGGGATGAACATACTTCAAACCGCTGTGATTTTATTTTTTATTTCTCTTGGCGCCAAAACAGATGCCACCATACCGATTATTTCACACGGACACGAAGGCGAACACCATGCTGTCCATGCCGCCGATTTTATTAATCCGTTGCCGCACGTGCTGATGCTGACCGCCATCGTTGTTGCGGTGGCGACCCTGGGCGTTGCGCTGGCGCTGGCGATAAAACTTTACCAGCAGTACCAAACGCTCGAGGAAGATGAAATTTTAGAGCAGTTAGGGGATAAATAAACTCAGGGAATCTTTGAGGAGAGTAGCGTGTTAGCACAAGTAGATTTAAGCCAAATCGTTATGATCGCCCACCTGACGGATGATATGCAGGCGCGGTTGGCCCAAATTGTAGATGTCCTAAAATTCGAAAAGGATGAAATCCTCTTCAGGGAAGGCGAACCGGCCGATCGCTTCTATATGCTCAGATCGGGCAATGTACTGCTTGAACAAAGGATTTCAGACAAGGTTACAGCCTGCGTGGGATCCGTTAAGCCCGGATTTTCTTTTGGCTGGTCGGCGATGGTCGACAACGGTGTTTATACCACTGAAGCTGTTTGCATAGAGCCATCCGAAATTTATTCTTTTAAAAGAGACAAGATTAACAGCCTTTTTGAGCAAGATCCGAAGATGGGATACCTTATGTACCAGCGGCTTCTGGAGATCATTAAAAAGCGACTCGATTACCGCACGGGACAGTTTCGACAGGCCATCGAAGACCATCCGGATATGCAGAATTTATTTCGTATGTAATGACGGTATAGTAAAAAATGAGCCATCAATTACCTGCAATTATTGTTGTCCTCCCGCTTGTGGCGTCTTTTTTCATATTTTTCTCGGGCTGGTGGGTGAAGCGGGCCGGTTTCCCGCTGGCGGTCGGCGCTCTGATAGGTTGCGTCCTGGTCTCCATCGGTATCCTAAAAGCGGTGATGAGCCAGGGTACGATCAATTACTGGCTGGGTGGATGGGAACCCCCCTGGGGGATCGAGTACCGCGTTGATCATTTCAACGCCATCATGCTGGTTTTAGTCTCAGGACTGAGCCTATTGGTGGCCATTTATTCAAAAAAACTCGTGGAGCGCGAGCTGCCAGAGAAATCCGCTCTGTTCTGGAGCCTTTTCATATTACTGATCACCGGATTGCTGGGCATATGTATAACCGGGGATCTGTTTAACCTTTTTGTCATGCTGGAAGTCGCTTCTCTGACCGGGTACGCCCTGATCGCCATCGGAGAAAAAAGGGCGGTTTACGCCAGTTTTCGTTATGTCGTTATCGGCACCATGGGCGCCAGCTTTTACCTGCTGGGGGTGGGCTATTTGTACATCTCCACCGGATCGTTGAATATAGAGAACCTTTCGCAATTACTTCCCCAACTCTATCAATCCAAAACCGTCCTGGCCGGATTTGCATTTATTTTAATCGGTCTGAGCATAAAAATGGCGCTTTTCCCCTTACACAGCTGGCTGCCGGATGCCTATACCTATGCACCCTCTGCTGTCAGTGCCGCTGTTGCGCCTTTGGTGACCAAGGTGATGGCATACGTCATCATTCGCGTCATGTTCACCGTTTTTAAGACAGATTTTCCCATCGCCATGATCCGTGTCACCGATCTTATGGTTTGGTTCGGGACCCTGGCCATTTTATTTGGTGCGGTTATGGCGCTGTCACAGACAGATTATAAACGCATGCTGTCTTATGTGATTGTCGCTGAAATCGGATATATAATCGGGGGAATCGGCGTGGCCAACGCCACTGCAATAAAGGGGGCCGTCTTTCACATTGTAAATGATGCCATGATGATGGCCATTCTTTTTTTGGTGGCGGGTATGGTCATGTACCGAACCAATGGACATCAGATTGACGATTTTAAGGGCCTCTTCAAGAAGATGCCGTTTACCGCTGTCATTTTTACGGTGGGCGCTTTAGCGGTTATCGGGGTACCGCCGACGTGTGGGTTTTTCAGCAAATGGTATTTGCTTTACGGAGGCATAGAGGCCAACCAATGGGGTTTTGTGGCCGCCTTGATCGCGTCCACATTGATCAGTGTGGCCTTATTTTTCAGGATTTTTGACAAAGGTCTTTTTACGCATGCCCAGGAGCACGGGTCGGATAAAGGGTCTGACGATAACGCTCATGCCGGTGACGCCCCGCTGAGCATGTTGTTGCCGGCATTTGCACTGGCGCTCGCCATCTTATTGGTTGGAATTTATAACCAGGTCATCATAAACCAGGTAATTCGCTTTGCGATCCCTGCGGGACTGTAAAAAATAGGTGTCAGGTGTCAGGTAAAAAAGACTGAGGTCAGAGGACAGAAGTCAGAAAAAGGGGTTTACCTTCCTGGTTTTACTGTTGGCCTTCGATTCGACTGGGATCGACGCAGGCTGTATGCTGACACCTGAAACCTGAACACATATTTTATAGGGATATCCACCAACGGAGAGGAAAAGATTAAAGCACGCTGATGACGGATTTATTTTCTATAGCCTATCGACCGGTTTTAGCGGTTCTATGCCCCGCTATTGTTGCACTGCTGATTTTGTTTTCAGGGAAACGACCGAACTTAAGGGAATGCTGGACCCTGCTGGGTAGCGCCGGCCTTTTTTATATCGTGTCATCCATGACCCCCTTTGTGTTGGAAAACGGCCCGATCCAGTTCAGCTGGTTTGCGCTTTTTCCCAAAATCGATTTTGCTTTTAGAGCCGATGCCCTCGGCCTTATTTTTGCCACCACCTCATCATGTCTATGGATTTTGGTGTCCATTTACTCCATCGGTTACATGCGCTCGTTAAAAGAGCATGCCCAAACGCGATATTACTTCTCATTTGCCATGGCCTTGGTGGGCGCCATCGGTATCGCGCTCTCCTCCAATTTAGTCACCATGTTCGTCTTTTATGAGATATTGACCATATCCACCTACCCATTGGTCGCGCATGAAGAATCACCGGAAGCCATCTCAGCCGGGCATAAATATCTGGCGTATTTGTTAACCGGCGGGGTTTTCTTTCTCATCGGTATTTTAATGACCTATTATCTGGTTGGAACAACCGACTTCAGCAATATGGGAATCTTAAAACCGGCCCTGGATTCCACTTCAAAATTCACTTTGTTTCTCATATTTTTCTGCTTTTTGATCGGAATGGCCAAGGCCGCCTGGATGCCGATCCATTCATGGCTTCCGACCGCAATGGTGGCGCCCACGCCGGTCAGCGCTTTGCTGCATGCGGTTGCAGTGGTCAAGGCGGGTGTTTTCGGCATTATCCGGATTGTCTGCCATATATACGGTATCGAATTGATGGAGGTTCTCGGTCTGGGTTTAGTGCTTGCTTCGATCGCAGCCTTCACCATCATGGTGGCCAACTTCTATGCCATCGGTCAAAATAACCTGAAAAGATTGCTGGCCTATTCCACCATCAACCAGCTTTCATTTATCATTCTGGGTGTCGCTCTTTTAAGTCCCATGGCCGTTACCGGCGCGATGCTCCACATCCCGTTTCATGGGTTTATGAAGATCACCCTCTTTCTGTGTGCCGGTGCCATAGCCGCCATAACCGGAATAAAGACCATCAGCGATATGGCCGGGTTGGGAAGAGTCATGCCGATTACCCTGAGCGCCTTTGTAATCGGTGCTTTCGGTATGGCCGGCGCACCCCCGTTGGCCGGGTTTATCAGCAAATGGCATGTGGCTCTGGGCGCGGTTGAATCAGGCTATCTCTTCTTTTTGTTGATCATATTTGCCGGGTCTATCTTAGACGTCATTTACTTTTTCCCGGTAATTCGAACTGCATTTTTCGATAAAGTGCCCCAGGCTCAAACGTATGAAACTGATCTCGAAGAGAAAGTCGAGCTCTATACCGAAAATAAAGGCGTCATCGAAAACAAGCAGACGTTATATCTGTTCATGGTCGTCCCGCTGGCCATTACGGCCATTTTTTCCATCGTGCTGTGTATATTCCCCAATGCCTTTAACATTTATGACCTGGCCCAAATGGCCGTGAAAAATACTTTCGGAGGCATGTGATTATGAATAAATTAAGAGTCTATCCCAAAAAGCTGTTCTGGCGGCTCTACTGGGTTGTTTTGGGGTTGAGCATAATTTTGGACTTTGTCTGGCTTTATCTGCATGCCTTTCACTATCACTTTTCATTTCAGTATCTACCGCAGTTTTTTGCCATTTTGGGATTGATCGGCTGCATGCTGCTCATCCTAATCGCAAAAGCGCTGGGTATTATTATTGTTGTTGACGAGGATTACTATCAGGAAAAATCGAGGTGATTGAATTGATTAGCTGGATCCATCCCGGACTGGTCATCTGTCTCGGCGGATTACTCATACCCTTTATCCCCTGGAAGCGGCTCAAACAGGCATATTTTCTTTTACTCCCCCTGGCGGGGCTGGCCATCCTGGTGTCAACTTCTTCAGGCGTATTCGGTACCATTCCTTCCGGGCCCGCTGAAGCGCTGCACAAGTGGAACGTTCCCTTTTTGCAATACACCCTGGACATTGTCAGGATCAACAAACTCAGTATGTTGTTCGGATACGTTTACGTTATCGCGGCCTTTTGTATGAATATCTATGCGCTCAGGGCCAAAAACGACTGGGAGCATGTCGTGGCGATGATCTATGTGGGCAGCGCCCTGGGTGCTGTTTTTGCGGGAGACTTTTTTACCCTTTTCTTCTGCCTCGAAATCATGTCCTGGGCTCCGTTTTTTCTGATTTTATTCCGCGGCACAAAGAAAGGCAAAGCCGCTGCCATTCGCTACATCGTTTGGCATCATTTCAGCGGTGTCTGTATCCTGGCAGGCATCCTGATGCATGCGAATCAAACCGGCTCTATCGCTTTTGTTCACATGCCCTGGGGATGGGGGGGCGAACACTTAGGCTACAATCTGATGCTGCTGGGCTTTATCGTTAACGCGGCCACCGCGCCCTTTCATTCCTGGCTGCCCGATACCTACTCAGAAGCAAGTCCCAGCGGTTCGGTCTATATGACGGCATATACCACCAAGACAGCGGTTTTCTGCCTGATCATTACCTTCTCGGGTGTGCCCCTCTTGATGTGGATGGGCGTGATCTCGGCCATGTTTTCCGTGTTCATGGCCGTCCTCGAAAACGACGGACGCCGGCTGCTGTCATATCATATTGTCTCCCAGGTCGGCTACATGGTGGCCGGGGTCGGAATCGGGACCAACATGGCGCTTAACGGCGCCGCCGCCCATGCCTTCTGCCATATTATTTATAAAGCCCTGCTTTATATGGGGGTGGGATGCCCCCTGATTGTTGTGGGAACCGCCAAATTCAGTGAATTGGGCGGATTGTATAAATATATGCCGCTTGCCTTCTGGTTGACGATGATCGGCGGTTTTTCAATCTCCGCCTTTCCGTTGTTCAGCGGATTCGTCAGTAAAACCATGACCATCGAAGCCGCTGAATTAATTCATAAACCCCTTGTATATTTGTTGCTTGAAACCGCCTCCATCGGAACCTTTCTTCACACCGGCCTGAAACTTCCCTGGAACGTCTGGCTCCAGGGCAAGGAGGAGCCGCCGGCGCACATAAAAGCCAAATTAAAAGATTCGGCCATAAATTCACCGCTGAATATGTTAATCGCCATGGGCATTTTAGCGTTTTTGTGTATCTTTTTGGGTGTCTTTCCGAAGTTCCTCTATGCAATGCTTCCGTATCCGGTGGAATTTGTACCCTACACCCTCACACGGGTGTTTTCCTTAACCCAGA
>JASFIU010000163.1:0-8920 GCA_050122495.1 Desulfobacterales bacterium
ATCGTCGAACTCAAAGGCCGGCCGGTGCAGCTGCAAAAGGATACTGCCGAAGCCAGCGGCCGCCTGCAGGAAATTCGTCAGGAGGTTAGCGAGGACAGCCCCGTACCCAATGAACCTGCCATCCTGGCTGAGGCCCGCAGGACCTTGCTGATTGCCGAGCATGCCATGCTCAAAGCCCAGATGCATTTATATGAACAACAGCTTCTAAATCATGAAGTTTTCGTGTCTTTGCTGGCGGCTGAACGGGATATGGCGGACATTGAAGTGACCCGGCGCCAGGCCCGGGCAGAAGCCTGGCAGGCGCTCGCGCAACAACGCTGGCAGGATGAAGCCAGCCAGGCGCGCAAGGATGCTGAAGCCTCCATCATTTCGGCGCCGGATCTACCGCCGGCTGTCAAAGAACAATACGATCTCAACATCAAGCTTGCCAGGGACCTGGAGCAGCTCACCGTTGATGAGGCCCAGACCGGTCAAAAGCTTATCGAATTACAGTCCGAGCTAAAAGCCCTGGAAGAGGAATTTGCCCAGATCCGGAAGCGGGTTCAAGGTGTGTCGCTTTCAAACACCATAGGTTTATCATTACGCCAGCGCCGTTACGAGCTCCCCGGACCGCAAAGCTACCGCCGCAACTCTGCGAAGAGACAGATCATCATAGACCAGGTGGGTGAAGCTCAATTTGTCATAGACGTCAAGCAACACGAACTGGCTGATATAAATGCTGAAACCGAGAAGATTTTACAGTCTCTGACCCCGGCTTCTGATGAGAATGCTGCCGTATGGCAGGATAAGATTGAGGCCCTGCTGCTCGATCGTCGCGACCTGCTGGGCACTTTACAGAAAACCTACCGGCGTTACTACCAGAATCTGCAATCACTTGAATTTACCGAACAACGCATGTCTTCTCTGATTGATGAATATACCAGCTTTCTGGATGGGCATCTGTTGTGGATTCGCAGCGCCAAGGTAATCGGCCCGTCCAATTTTCGCAGCCTGCCGGCTGCAATTGTCTGGATGCTAAATCCAAGCAACTGGTGGCAGCTGCTAAAAGATCTGGTTGCTTCGGTCGATCACTCAGCAATTCTCTGGCTGCTTGGCCTGCTGGTTGCTTTGCTTCTTTTCGCCGGTCGGGGCCGCGCAAAAAGCAATTTAAAGCAAATTGCCGAAAGCGTTGGCCGCGTCAGAGAAGACGCGCTTATGTTAACCATTCGCGCTTTCGGGTGGACGCTCTACCTGGCTTGTGGCCGGCCGTTTTTGCTGGTTCTGATCGGCTGGCGATTGATTGCATTACCCGTCGCGAGCGATTTTAGTCGGGCGGCCGGGTATGGGCTGCTGGTTGCGGGATACATCTGGGCGATCTTAAGCTTCCTGAATTACCTCTGCCCTGAATATGGGGTGGCCGGGATTCATTTTCAATGGCGCGACGAAACGAGACGAGCGCTGCGCCGGCACCTATTATGGCTGGAGCCCCTGTGGGTGCCCCTTGCATTTTTGATCACCACCTTAGAAGCCACCGACAATATTGCCTATGGGAATTCTTTAGGCAGACTGGCCTTTATGGTGACCATGGCTGCTGCCGCCGTTTTTGCCGCCAGGATTTATCGAACTGCGTCAGTCGAGTCAGTTGACGCTGCCGAAGCATCCTCACAAGGTCTGCTGTTCAGACACCGCTATTTTTGGTATCCGCTATCGATTGGATTGCCCGGATTGCTGGTGATCCTGGCAGCCATGGGATATTATTACACCGCCCTGCGGATGGGTTGGGAGTTTCAAAGCACCGCTTTGCTGGTCCTTGGCCTTGTTTTGGCTAATAACCTGGCACTCCGTGGATTGGTCATTGCCCAGCGTCGTCTGGCCTACGAGGAAGAGGTCCGCAAACGCAGCGAAAAAGTTGAGGCCGAGCACAAACAGGAAGGCGATTCGCCATCGCCGATCAGCGAAATGCAAATTGAATCCTTCGAAATTAAAGAGCCGGAAATCAGCCAGGCCCAAATCACCGAACAAACCCGCGCTTTGCTGCAAACCTTTTTATTTTTTTCGGGTCTAATCGGTCTGTGGTTCATCTGGCATGACGTGCTACCGGCGGTGAATGTGCTGGGAGACATTCGTCTGTGGAGTTATAGCGCCGAGGTGGAAGGCGTCACCAAGGTTGTGCCTATTTCTCTGATCAGCGTGCTTTTCGCGATTTTGATCGCCATCATCACCTTTGTGGGTGCACGCAACCTGTCCGGTGTGCTGGAAATTACGCTATTCAAATATCTGCCCCTGGATGCCGGTGCACGCTACGCCTTTGCAACGATTTGCCAGTATGTTGTTTATATCATCGGATTGATCGTCGCTTTTAACTACATCGGCATTAATTGGGGCAGTTTAAAGTGGCTGGTGGCTGCTTTGGGTGTCGGTATCGGTTTCGGATTACAGGAAATCATCGCCAATTTCATATCCGGCCTGATTATTCTCTTTGAACGCCCGGTGCGTGTCGGCGACATCGTTACCGTCGACAACATCGACGGTGTGGTTTCCCGCATCCGCATCCGGGCCACCACTATCACCAACTGGGACCGCAAGGAGTACATTGTGCCGAACAAAGAATTTATTACCGGGCGGGTTTTAAACTGGACGCTTACCAGTCCGGTGAACCGCTTTATTATCAACGTCGGCATCGCTTATGGATCGGACACCGAATTGGCCCGCGAGCTGTTACTTAAAACGGCCCAGGAACATCCTAACGTTTTAGAAGATCCAGCGCCGGTTGCAACATTTGAAGGATTTGGTGACAACGCCCTGAACTTTCTGCTGCGCTGTTACATCCCCGATTTAGATAATCGCCTGGCAACCATCACCGACATGCACCTGGCCATCGATAAGGCCTTCCGCGAGGCGGGAATCACCATTGCCTTTCCACAGCGGGATATTCATCTGAATCCTGCTCAGCCCCTGAACGTTCGGGTCATGACCGATCAGAATCACACCGACGTCGATGGACCGCCAACGAAGCGTTCTAAAAAATCGTCAGATAAAGGCGGAGACTCATGACCCGAATTACAGCAGAAGATAAGCTAAGAAGAGCGACCGATGTTATTTGTAAACAAGGGATGGTTCAATTTCCGCTAAGTGATACCGCGATCACCATTGTCGCTTCGGTTGTCGGGGACAACGAAGAAGAATTTGATCTGATATATGCATTCCGCGAAAAGCCCTCTCAAACCATGGACCAACTCATCGAATCGAGTGGGTTTGCAATGGAAAAAATCGAGCAGTTAGCAACAAGCCTTGCAGGGAAAGGGCTTATTTTCAATCAGCCTAATTCCGCTGGAATTATGGTCTATAGGCTCCTGCCGCTCATGCTGGTGGGGGTGATGGAATACAAATTCATGGTTGAACTGACCGGAAGCCAGGAAGAAAGGGATCTTGCCAAGTTGTTCGAAAAGCTGTTGGAAGAACTCCGCGATCTAATTCAGGACAATTATGATGCACTTTCGCCCGGGTTCAATACTGCACCAGCCGTAGACCGAACCGTGCCCACCCGGATAACGAAGGACGGAGAACCGATTCAGATAATACCGATTAATCAAACGCTGGAGGCTCCCGAAGAATTCGTTCTTCCCAGTCAGACGGTCGAAGAGATTATCAACAAATTTGACGACATTGCCGTTGGATATTGTTTTTGCCGGCAGCGGCGCAGTCTGTTAGGCGAACCCTGCAGCACCGATGCGCCCACATTAAACTGTTTTACATTTGGCAAATCCGCACGCCATACGGCAGCCCAGGGATTCGCCAAAAAAATCACCAGGGAAGAAGCCTTGAAAATCATGAAAGAGGCAGAGGGCGCCGGATTGATTCATAAAGCCTTTCACCCGGGCTCCAGGGAATCAAAGCCGGAAACGAGTATCTGTAACTGCTGCAAGGATTGTTGTGATACCCTGGAGCTTTGGCGAACCGGCACCCTGCCGTTGATCAATTCGACTTACCATCTTTCTGTGATCAATCTAGAATTCTGTACAGGTTGCGGCACTTGCGTGGAGTGGTGCCCTACGGATGCCATTGTTTTGAATGAAAAGGAGTTCGCGCAACGTGATGAAAGTGCCTGCCTTGGATGCGGGGTGTGTTCCCGGTTTTGTCCGGAGGGGGCCATTTCGCTCAAAGAGGGGTTACGGCGAGTATTTATCATGCCGCCGCGATTACGGAAATCATGATAAAATGTGCGATCATTCTAATTCGTGGCGGACGGGTCCATCGTACCGGCGAATTTGGACGAAAACCCCAGTTTGACAATCACGGCATTATCCGAATATATCATGTCCCAAATGCCTGAGAAAAAATAAAGCATGGTGGCTGGATAACAGGATGTTAAAAAAGGAGGAGCAGTCATGTCCAATGGGTATATGGGAAAAATCTTAAGGGTTAAATTGTCGGAAGGCAAAATCGAAGAAGAGGCCCTGCGGGAAGATTGGGCCAGAAAATTTATCGGCGGTGCCGGTCTGGCGACACGCTATTTATATGATGAAGTGCCGGCGGGCGCAGATCCTCTGGGGCCTGATAACAAATTGATATTTATGACCGGACCGCTGACCGGAACCACATCCGCCAGTGCGGCGCGGTATTCAGTGGTTGCCAAATCTCCCCTGACTGGAATCTGGGGCCATGGCAACTCCGGCGGCAGTTTCGGGGCCGCACTGAAACGCAGTGGTTTTGATGGCATCATTTTCGAGGGTATCTCGCCAAAACCCGTGTATTTGCGGATTGTCGACGGCCAGGCAGAATTGTGCGATGCGGGCAAGCTCTGGGGCAAGATCGTACCCGAGACCGAGGACGGGATTCAAAAGGGCAGCGACCACAAATTAACGTTCGCCGCAATTGGGCCCGCTGGTGAAAATCAGGTGCGTTATGCCGCAATCATGAACAACAAACACCGGGCTGTGGGCCGCTGCGGTTTGGGCGCGGTAATGGGGGCCAAAAATGTAAAAGCGGTTGGCTGTGGTGGCAAGGCGTCCATAAAACTGGCAAACCCGGAGACTTTCAAAGATGTTGCCAAAAAACAGTTCGATTTGCTGAATGAGTCCATGCTGAAAGTGGGCTTTGAAGCCTTCGGTACCAATATGGTCTCTGACATGGTAAATGCCCGCGGCGGTTATCCGACCCGCAACTGGCAGCAAGGTGTTTTTGAGCAGATTGAAGAAGTGAGTGCCCAGGCATTGACGGATAAAGTGTTTGTAAAAGGTGTTAACTGTTTTGCTTGCCCCATTTCCTGCGGACGGGGAACCGAGATTCGTGAGAGCCAATGGGCAGGTCGCTCAGGAGAGGGGCCGGAATACGAAACCACCAACACGCTGGGGGCCCAGTGCAATGTGTCAGATATGAACGCGATTACCCAGGCCAATTATCTTTGCAATGAATATGGCCTGGATACCATCACCGCCGGTTCAACGATTGCTTTTGCCATGGAATGCTATGAAAAAGGAATCCTCACAACAGAACAAACCGGCGGCTTGGCGCTTACATTTGGCGATGGCGAGCTGGTGGTCAGTTTGGTTGAGAAAATTGCCAAAAGGGAAGGCATCGGTGATCTGCTGGCCGAAGGTTCCCGAGTGATGTCGCAAAAGCTTGGACAGGGGTCGGCGCATTTCGCCATGAACGTCAAAGGGCTCGAACTTCCGGCGTATGATCCGCGGGCTGCCAAAATCACCGGCCTGGGTTATGTCACCGCCAATCGCGGCGGTGACCATATTACGGCCTATGTCCAGGGGCCGACTTTCATCGACGCGCCCTTTTTGTTGATCGAGGACAGCACGATTGCAGATCCGTTTGTGGCCGATCCCAAAGAAGCCAGAGTCGTCATCGATCTGGAAAATGCGCTCACGATGTTCGATTGCATCGGCGCTTGCAAGTTTATGGGGATACTGCTGCCGGCCGAGGACTACGTGCAGCTGATTTCCCATGCGACTGGATGGGATTTCAAGGTGGCGGATTTTAGAAAAAGCGGCGAGCGCATTTATAATCTCATGCGGGCCTACTGCGTCCGGGAAGGCATCACACGCGAGCATGACACGCTTCCCGGACGGTTAATGGAAGATCCCCTGCCGGACGGGCCGGCCAAAGGTATGGTGATCGATAAAGATACCCTGGAGATGCTTAAGGATGCCTATTATGAGATGCGTGGCTGGGATAAGGAAACCGGCAAACCCACACCCGAAAAATTGGCCGAGCTAGACCTGAAAGACCTGGAAGACGGTGTGTGGGGATAGGCACTCAGGCGCGCCGATTTTTAATCATCAGAGCATTTGAGGTAAAGACATGACGTACGCTGAAAAACCCTGGTTGAAAAGTTATAAATTGGGCCCCTATAAACTTGACCACAGCCTGGCGCCTTATCCCGAGGAGCCGGTCTACAAAGCCCTTGACGATGCCGCTGAAAAACACCCCGGCCAGACGGCAATTCTTTATTTGGGCCGCAAAATAAAATACCGGGAACTGAAACTGCTGTCTGAAAAACTGGCAAAAGCCCTGCAGGCACTGGGCGTGCAAAAGGGTGATCGGGTATGTGCCTTTCTGCCGAATTGCCCTGAGTTTATCATTAGCGACTGGGCCATTAAAAAAGCGGGCGCGGCATTGGTGCCCACCAGCATTTTGCGGACGGATGACGGGTTGGTTCACGAAGCGGGCAGCTCCGGCAGTCGGGTGGTAATCTGCCGGGAAGAGCATCTGGAGCGGGTGTTAGGCATAAAGGACCGTTGTGAGATTGAACATATCATCGTGACCTCAACCGAAGGTTACGACATCCAGGAAGTATCCTGCAGCCTGCCTGCGGGTACCCATGAGTTCCGAAATTTAATTGAAGAAAACGAAGCACTGACGGAAGCCGTAAAAATCGATCCCAAAGAAGACCTGTGTGAGCTGGCTTTCACCGGAGGCGCCACCGGCCTCCCCAAAGGGGTTATGGTGACCCACTTCAACCGGTACAGCTGTATATTACAGGGATTTCCCTGGATGCTCAAACCGATGTTGCGAGGCCTTGCCGGGAAGGCCTCGGTGTTTTTACCGGTTCCGCTCTTTCATGCGTACGGCCTCTACACTCACCAGGCAGCAGCCAGTCTGGGGCTGCGGGTCATATTAATGCCGGACCCGCGAGACACCGATACCCTGGTCGAGTACATCAAAAATTATCGACCCTTCATGATTCCCACCGTGCCGACCCAGTTAATGCGAATTGTGCAGGCCAAAGTCGGCAAGATGAATGTGATTCCCATTTGCGGTGCCGCCCCCCTGCCCAAGGAAATAGCCGAAGCGATTAAAAAGGAAATCGGCACACCCGTGTCGGAGGGATACGGTTTAACGGAAACGTCTCCTTTAACGCATTTTAACATCTCGCCGTTTTCCAAGGTCACCGGTTTCATACCCAAAGAGAAAAGTGGCATGGGTATCCCGTCGCCGGACACCGAGTGTAAACTGGTGGATGCGGATACCGGACAGGATGTGCCGTTTGGGGAGCCGGGGGAAGTCGTTGTCAGAGGTCCTCAAATTATGAAAGGCTATTGGCCCGAAGCCGGTTCCGGCCTGACAGATGATGGCTGGCTTCACACCGGTGATATCGCCACAATGGACGAAGACGGGTATTTCCATCTCAGTGACAGAGTCAAGGACATGGTCAATGTCTCCGGAATGAAGGTCTATACCACAACAGTCGATGAAGTCCTTTACAAACACCCCGCCGTTCATATGGCGGCGGCCATTGGTGTTCCCGATCCCAAAACGCCCGGCAGTGAACGCGTTATGGCGGTGATTCAATTAAAAGCCGGCTTCGAAGGCAAAGTGACCGGGGCGGAAATTTGTGATTTTTGCCGCCAGGAATTGGCGCCCTACGCCGTGCCGAAATTCGTTGAGTTCAGGGAAACAATGCCCATGACGGTAACCGAAAAACTGTTTAAAAAAGTCTTACGGGAAGAGGCGATTGAGAAATTCAAAAAATCCGGTGAATACAGCGGATAACGATAATCCAAACTAGAAAACGCAGGAGGTAACAAAATGGCGGCATGTCAATATTGCACTCCACAATGGCTTGAAGAAAGCGAAAAAGGCTATCAATCAAATCCCGAATATCGGGAAAAACTTAAAAACCTATCCGCTAAAATGTGTTATCGGGTGATGGCAGAGCCTGCCTGGGGTATTGATCAGGATATCATCTTCGGTATGTTTGTCGACAAAGGCGAGTTGACGAAAATCGCTTTTTTCTCAGAGGAAGATGCTCTTAAAGAAGCCGAGTATGTCATTGCGGCCACACCCCAGGAGTGGAAAAAGATCCTGCGCAAAGAAAAAAAATTTGTGACCGATTTCATGCTGGGCAAGATCAAGCTGGAGCATGGCAGCAAGGTGGGGGTTCTGGCGGTAGCGCCGCATGCCAATACGGTTGTGGACTTGCTCACCCAGGTGGAATTGCAGTTTCCGGACGAAATGTCCGCGGAAGAGCTAAAAGCCTATCGGGCCAATTTTGAAAAATTTAGAGCCAATCTGGGCGTATAATGAAAATTACCATAAGGGGCTTTCTGACCTTAACAAAGGTTATGGGGCCTCAGTTCGCTATTGATTTTAAAAGGGACATTTTAACGGTCGATGACCTGCTTCATGAATTGTCCGATAGATTTGGCGAGGATTTCAGGACGATGATTTTCGATCCTGAAACCAATACATTGAGTCGGCATATACGGATTTTGATCAACGGTCGCCATTACTCCCATCTTCCAGAAAAGCTATCCACCCGGTTGCATGAGGGGGACGAGGTTTCTCTTTTCCCCCCGATTGCAGGAGGATAACAATTCAGCTGTTATTCGACCGCCGCCTATTGAAGTATCCCAATTTGAATATTAGGTAATGCCATCCATAAATTAGCGAAAGTATACATTCCGGCTGATATGTTTGAAAGTGTCAA
>JASFIU010000164.1:0-8917 GCA_050122495.1 Desulfobacterales bacterium
CCAAAGCCCGCTGCAATAGCGCACTGACCTATTTGTTTGAGAGAGGTGAACGCCTCCTGAATCACCTCAGCAACACCTGTGTTGTCAAAAGCGAAATCAACGCCACCTCCGGTTATCTCCCTGATCCGATCGACAGCGTTTTCCCTTTGGGAATTAATGCCATGGGTGGCCCCAAGCTCCCGGGCCAATTGGAGCCTGCTTTCGAGGAGATCAACGGCGATGGTCTCTCTGCAGCCGGCGATCTTGGCTGCCATGATGGCAGAAAGCCCCACTGAACCCGAGCCTAAAACGGCAATACTCGACCCCACCGGCGCCCGAAAGATGTTGAAGACCGTTCCGGCCCCTGTCTGCACCCCGCACCCGAGAGGTGCCAAAAGCTCGAGCGGGATGTCTTTGGGCACTTTGACCGCCGATCTCGCCGGGGCAATGGCATGGGTAGCAAAAGAAGATTGGGCAAAGAACATGCCGTGGATCGGCTCTCTTTTTTGACTGATGGGAGAGGACCCGTCCCATCGCGATCCCCCAAAATTCAACGTATGCATTCGGTTACAATGGTATGGGGCCCCTCGTGCACAACTGGCGCAATATCCACAAAAACCATAAGAGAGGGCCACGTGGTCACCCGGCTCCAAATCTACAACCGCACCTCCGACCTCTTCAACCACGCCCGCCCCTTCGTGGCCCAGGACGATTGGAAGCGGAACACGATCAGGGGTATCGATCATAGAGAGGTCTGTATGGCAGACGCCCGAGGCCACCATACGTACACGAATCTCATCAGCGCGGGGTTCCTCGAGTTCAATCTCTTCGATCTGAAGAGGCTTGCCGTTTTCCCGGCAAACAGCCGCTAAAACAGTCATTTACTACCTCCCAAGTTGTTGTCTCATTCTAATGGGCCGATGTCAAGAAACCATTTAAAAAAAAATGCAATATTGAATTTTTTAATTGACAACCAAACAAAACCTGTCTATGTATCATTTAAGGCATTTTTTGCCAGTTATCCCAAAGAGATAGGCAATTTCCAGGCAAGACACCGGTTGATGTTCCATTCGGAGATTTATAGGGGGCCAACCGCACTCGGCTGTGTTACTGGTGGTTTCGCATTCCCGTATTTTTTCGAAAAAACTGGCGTTTTCTTATGAATATCTTCCCATTTTATCATGATCCGGTTAGCCATTAATGGGTAACCGGTCTCAGGAATTGAAATTTGATATTTCAGACTCACACTCGTAAAACAAATAGGAGGAAGTTGTCGTGTCTTCAGGATTGAGGGTCGTCCATTATTTGAATCAGTTTTTCGGTGGTTTAGGCGGAGAAGAAAAGGCTGATGCAACACCCCAGGCCGTCGATGAGCCCATCGGTCCGGGGAGGGCCATTACCAATGTTTTGGGAGACCGGGGTCGTGTTGTAGGGACCGTCATTTGTGGCGACAATTACTTCGCAGATCACGAAAAGGAGGCTTTGGATGAAGTCCTTTCCCTGGTGACAGCCTATAAGCCGGATATCCTCTTTGCGGGCCCGGCCTTCAATGCCGGTCGATATGGGGTTGCTTCAGGTCAATTATGTAAAGCCGTGAATGAAAAACTGGGCATCCCGGCCGTGACCGCCATGTATGAGGAAAATCCCGGAACCGATCTTTATCGTGAAGATGTGTTTGTCATCAAGACCGATGAGTCTGTCAAAGGCATGGTTGATGCGATTTCTAAGATGGTCAGCATCGGTTTAAAGCTTGCCGTGGGCGAGGCGATCGGGCGACCGGCTGATGAGGGCTATTTCCCACGTGGTATTATCAAAAACGAATTTAGAGATCGGAACGCTGCTGAACGCGCTGTCGAAATGGTTCTGGCCCGAATTAAGCGTGATCATTTTGAACCGGAACTGGACTTGCCAAAGTTCGAGCGTGTCACACCAGCGCTCTTGGAGAAGGATCTGTCCAAGGCAATCTTGGCTTTGGTGACGGACGGGGGACTGGTTCCTAAGGGCAATCCGGATAAGATGGATTCCAGCAGGTCCACCCGGTTTGCGATCTATAGCATCGAGGGGATCGACACGCTCCGCCCGGAAGAATTTGAAGCCAATCATATGGGATTCGATACGGAGAAGGTCAATCAAGATCCCAACCGTCTTGTGCCTCTCGATGTCTTGAGGGAACTTGAAAAGGAAGGGGTGATTGGCAAAGTCCACGAAAAGGTTTACACGACCGCCGGTGTTGCCACTTCTTTGAAAAATGCAGAAATGATCGCCCAAGGCATTGCCAAAGAGATGAAAGCAAATGGTGTGGATGCAGTGATTCTGACTTCAACATGAGGAACCAGCACTCGCTGCGGTGCAGTGATCACAAAAGAACTGGAGAGGTCGGGGTTGCCGACAGCACAGATTTCGACAATGACACCTATAGCCCTGATGATTGGATCAAACAGGGTAATCCCCGGTGCCGGAATTTTGCATCCGGTAGGTAATGCCGAATTAGACCCACCGGAAGAAAAACGATTGCGGCGGGTTATCGTGCAAAAGGCCCTCGAGGCCTTAAAAAAAGATATCCAGGAGCAGGAGCTCTTCGAAAGATAAGTTCAGGAAGATTATTTCTTCTTCCAAGATGAAAATAATGGTTTTCTATGACATTACAATGAGTTAAAGAAATCTTGGGCTCAACAGAAATGAGATGATCCGACCATAAAAAATTTAAAGAATTTAATATTGAATTCTTTTTTAAATTTTTTTATTGACCTCTTTATCCATTCACCCTATAAAAGGTGTGGTAGATTGAGCATGCCTTTTTTCTCAACTCGGTTTTTCATAATTCATTACAATTAATCCCCTTCTCGATGAGGTGATGTTATGAGGCTGGAACTGAATGTCATTAACATCAATGATGTGCAGTTTGGTGAGCTAACGGAAATCAAAGAGCGCACTCTCTTTATCAACCGAGATGAGCTTCGAGACCTTTTGTTGGAGGATGAGAGGCTTGGCGATGTTGAGATTGAGATCGCATATCCGGGCGAAAGCTGCCGGATCCTTCAAGTCGCCGATGTGGTTGAACCCCGTGCAAAGATTGGGGGGCCTTGCGAAGATTTCCCCGGGGCCATTGGTAAAATAGAGCGGGCCGGGGAGGGAAAAACCTCTGTACTTCGCGGCACTGCCGTCGTCCTCAATGACCAAAGTGAATTCGAGGATTTATCACAGGCAGAGGATGCCTTGGGATTTATCATCGACATGTCCGGACCGGCAGCGGATATACACCTTTATGGAAAGCTCCACAATATTGTCGTCCTGCCCTATCCTGCCGAAGGGGTCAGCCGTGACGGTTATCGGGTCGCCATAAAACTGGCCAGCCTCAAAACGGCAAAATATCTGGCTTCAGCGGGTAAGGATCTCAAACCGGATGATATAGAACTCTATGCGGCCCCGCCTTTGACGGAAATCACCAAAGGTATGGAAGATCTCCCCAAAGTGGCCTATATTTTTATGGTCCATTGCACCAGCTACCCGGCCATTGCGGGGGAACCTGTATTGTATGGCGATAATATCAGGTTGTTCTCGCCCACGATCATTCATCCGAATGAGGTTTTTGACGGGGCCATCGTGAATCCCTTTGACGGGGTCGGCACAGAAACCTATGTCATTCAAAATCATCCCGTGATCAAGGAATTGTACAGCCGGCATGGAAAAGACCTTTGCTTTGTGGGTGTTATCGTGACCGTTTCCCGCATCACCGAGCCTGAAAGAGAACGATCGGCCATGATGGCGGCGAATATGGCCAAGTTCATTCTGGGTGCTGATGGTGTGATCCTCACGAAGGCGAGCAGCGGTGCACCGGATATTGATCTCGCCCAAACAGCCCAGCGGTGTGAGGATCTTGGTGTTAAGCCGGTGCTGATCATTTTTGACCGCTCAAATCGGGGCGAGGTTGGTGAAGTGTTCAATCTCCCGGGCGCTCGGGCCATCGTGAGCACGGCCAACCAATATGAGAGACTTCATTTGCCCGCTGTGAAGCGAACCATTGGTAAACATGTCACCCTACCATCGGGACAAGCCTGTGATGGTGAACTGGAAAGGGTGTTCCGATATATCCGGGGAGGTCTGGATCAGGAAGGGATTACTCATATTGCCTCAGTAAGGTATTAGAAGTCATCTCAAAAAAGCCAAATGGCCCGGTTGCTTCGTCCGGTGGGAATCGTAATCCTCGAAATATTAACATATATTCCTGCGGATACGATCCTGCGGATCCTTGACCTCGAGCCATTTTTCAATTTCTGAGATGGCTTCTGCCTCATTGAATAGATAAAGGGCTTATCGTTTATATAAAGTATTGATTTTACGGAGTATATTTTCATGGTTAAACAGGTATCAAATAATACCGCCCCTGTGATTAAAGCGGTCACCTATTTTTTGGCCCATGTCCCCAACATGATCCGTCACGGTTCAAAACCGTCACGTGACATTCCGGAGAGCCCCACTTTACTGGACGACATACTCAGTCATCTGAATCCCTTCGAAGCCGCCGTGGCCTATCCACCCAACCAGGTCTTCATCGGAAATCTCGATCCGGATGATCTGCTTGACATACCAACACCCTGGTATCAAAACGGCATTTCAGGCCCATCCCGCCAAGGCCCCTTTGGCGAAATCATGCCGGAGGAAGAATTTTACGGGGTGATGAAAATATGTGATGAATTTGATTTGTTGTTGTTGAGGGACGACTTTCTTAAGGACGTCGCATCCCGCCTCCAATCACACCCTCTCATCACCGAGGACGACTTACAAAAGATTGAGAACAAGGGTGTCGCAGAGGAACAAATTAAGAAAGCTGTCGATGAAGAAGGGGCCATGCCCCTCTATATTAATGGTACCGAGTTGATTGGATGCTGCAAGAGGGGGCATGAACAGGATTTCAATCTCATCCCGGATATCCTTATCGAGAATCTCACCAACCGGGCAAGCGGGGTCATGGCCTTAAGACACCTGACGTCTAAATGTGCATCGTCCCAGATCTTTGACTACCTCATCGGTTGTGGAGAGGAGGCCGTGGGTGACCGTTATAATCGGGGCGGTGGAAATATGGCCAAGGCCATCGGAGAATTGAGCGGATGCGACAATGCCACCGGTTCTGATACAAAGGCCTTCTGCTGCGCGCCCGTTCACGCCACGGTTATTGGGGCCGGGCTCGTAAGTTCCAATGTCTTTGAGAATGTGGCCGTTGTTGCCGGGGGTTCCTTTGCCAAACTTGGCATGAAGTTTCATGGGCATCTCCGCAGCGATATGCCCATCCTTGAGGATGTGCTTGCGGGCATTGCCATATGGATCGGGCAGGATGATGGAAAGAGCCCCTATATCAGGCTGGACTCCATTGGAAAGCACAACATCAGCTCTGGATCATCCCAACAGGCCATTTTCGAAAAGTTGGTTATCGAGCCCTTGGACCGTCTCAATCTTAAATTGACCGATATCGATAAATATGCCACCGAGATGCATAACCCGGAATTGACGGAACCACAGGGGAGCGGCAATGTCCCCAGAACCAATTACCGAATTATCGGTAGCTTTGCGGTTCTGCGCAAAGAGATAGACCGGAGCGCTTTGGAAGACTTCATCAAGACCCACGGGATGTTAGGATTTTCCCCCACCCAGGGGCATATTGCCTCGGCGGTCCCCGCATTGGGCCATGCCGTCCGGAAACTGAAGAACGGTGATATGGAAAGGGCCATGTTTCTGGCCAAGGGGAGTCTTTTCCTGGGACGAATGACCCAGCTGGCGGATGGTATTTCATTTTTACTCGAAAGAAACAATGGAGGAACGTAAATGCCGGTCGAACTGAATCGTGACAATTACGAAACCGAGGTGAACACCTCTGATGCACCCGTGCTTGTGGACTTTTGGGGACCCCGGTGTGGGCCCTGTCTCGCTCTCATGTCTTCTGTGGAAGCCTTTGAAGAGGAATACAAAGGGAAGCTCAAGGTGGCAAAACTCAATGCGGCGAAAAATCGCATGTTATGCGCCAAGCTACGCGTGATGAGCCTGCCCACCTTTCTTTTCTATAAGGACGGGACTGAAGTGAAACGTCTGAGCGGCGAGGACATCACGAAAAATCAAATAAGAGAAACCATTGAGGAAATGATAGAGGCTTAAGGCACAAAGCCCATGGCGCAGAGATCACCAGAAATTACCCTTGTCCCTGCCGGTGGTGAAGAACAGCCAACAACGGGCCAGCCTTGCGCCATGTGCCACATATTAACTTGCACTATATAGAATGATATTGCCATTCAGTTGGTTCTCTCTTATAACACTCATAGGAGTAACTCATGCAAATAAAAGGGAAAAAAGTGATTATCATTGGTGAAAGGGATGGGATTCAGGGGCCCGCTATTGAAGCCTGTGTTAAAAGCGCAGGGGGTGATCCCGTAATGACCCAAACCCAATGTTTTGTCTGAACGGCTGCGGGCGCATTTGACCTGGAAGGTCAAGAAATGGCCAAAAAAGCAGCCGAAATCCACGGTAAAGACGACCTCATCGTTATCCTCGGCTCTCCTGACGCAGACAGTTCCGAACTTTACGCAGAAACCCTCATTAACGGCGACCCCAGTTGGGCAGGCCCACTCGCCGGGGTCGCCCTCGACTTACCCGTCTTTCACATCATGGAACCCCTAATCAAAGAGCAAATTGACCCTGAGGTTTATAAGGAGCATCTGGAACTAATGGCAATTGCCCTCGATGTGGATGCTATTACCCAGGGCCTCGATCGGGTTCGCAAAAAAGAAGCTTAAGTTTCTTATGGTCCGGAAACCACTCAGCCCTTTGGGCGGAGTTAAATGGGTCTGGTTTAAGAACTAAAAATCTTTTACGATTCTGCTTGACAAAAATTTTATTTTGAATTTAATGAAAAAAGCATTCTTATTGGGCTTTCCAAACCGGGTGCTTAGCACCCGGTTCCGCCCGCAACGATTGGGGCACTCCGTCCCCCTGTCTTTTACCGCCTATGGCGGTAAAAGACAAGCCACCCGCTATGCGGGTGGTCGTTGACTCAAAATCAAATTTTATAGGCTTTTGTGAAATGGCTAAAAAGGCAAAAGTGGAAGCAAATGGGTCCATGACTCTCATCGATGAGGCCTACAGAAAGCTCAAGGAAATGATCTTTCGGCAAAATGTGATTCCAGGTCAAAGACTCATTGCGAAGGATCTGTCTGAAATCCTAAAGATGTCACGCACGCCCATCATCAATGCGCTTTGTTTGTTGGAGCGGGAAGGCTTTATTGTTTCATTCCCCTATAAGGGCTTTTATGTGAAACCTGTCGATATCCAAGAAACCATAGAGCTTTTTGAAGTCAGAGAGGCGTTGGAGCTCCAGAGTGTTCAATTGGCCATCAAGCGAATGGAACCGGGTGACATGGAAAAGTTGGAGGAGGTGGCCCAAAAGCACAGGGACTATATGCCCCCCTATTATGACCGGCAAAAAATCGCCCTTGGGACCTATTTCCACATTCAGATCGCCAAGATGAGTAAAAACAAAACGCTGGAAAAACTATTGACAATCAATATGGAGCATGAGTATTTGCGCTACAAACTCAATCAGGCCGATCCTGCCAGGATGAAGCCGGCCGTGGATGAACACTACGAATTGATCGAGAAAATGAAAAAGAAGGATACGGCCGGCTGCAAGAGATTGTTAAGACGGCACATCCGTTCGAACCAAGACCACATCATACGCCTCCTGGAACAAGAAGAAAAGGACAAAGAAGCCTTATTTAGTAGGATGTAATTCCCTCAGAAAGCGCTGCCGACGCCTTTGAGGTATTTCCTTATTTTATATGGATCCCAGAGATTTTCAGCATTATCCCCCATAGACTTCATTGCAGATTCTGACGCCTTTGCCAGCGTCAGTGGCAAAATGGTCTGCCCCAACACTTTGACGGACCTCTTCATTACACGGGGCGCCGCCGATGATAATGGTGACATTTTCTCTCATGCCGGCCTCTTCAAAGGCCTCCACAACCTCCTTCATCCGGGGGTAGGTCATATTCAATAGGGCGCTCAATCCAACAACTTTGGCACTTGAATCCTTCACAGCGGTAACAAATTTGTCCGCCGCGACGTCGACGCCCAAATCGATAACTTTGTAACCAGTGCCTTTGAGAAGGGTAACAACGATATTTTTTCCGATATCATGGATATCGTCTTTGACTGTTCCGATGACAACCGTCCCTTTGGAGGTATTCTCTACTTGATCGCCTAAATGGGGTTCGATCAGCTTCATTGCATTTTTAAATATAGCTCCGGATTTCACCAGCTCCGCAAGAAAAAAGATTTCCTTTTCAAATCCCTTTCCGATGGCCTCCATTCCTTGATTGCACTCTTGAATGACGGCCATTGGGTCATCGCCGTCAGCGAGTTTCTTTTCGACCAGGGTTAGAGTTTCATCTTCGTTCAAATCCAGTATAGCTTGGCCCAATTTTGTTAATTCATTCAAAACGCCTCCTTTCTACCATAACCAGAGCCACAACCAGTTAAAAGCCGCATGTTCCAGCATCTCCCAGTTTTTTTCAATCAGAGCCGAATCCCCTATGATTTCGCCTAGTTCCCCCTGTTTGATCTCCCACGGAGTAATGACGGATTTGGCCGGGGGCTGCCAGCCATTTGGGGCGCTGGTCTGCACGAGGGGTTCGAAATCGATCGAATCCTTATAGCGACCATATTCCACTACAGCATCGAGCATGGCGCGAAAGTTTTCCGGTTTCGTATCATAGGGAAACCCGTTACCGCCGTTGATGATGTAACCACCGTCTTTACCCAGCTTCTCGCACAGTTTGCGCACACAGGCCCGCACATCATCGGGAGAACCCAGGATAAGGGTCGAGTCTGGAACACCGCCTGCAATGCATTGCCAGTCACCCAACTCGGCTTTGGCTTTGAAGATATCTCCAGG
>JASFIU010000165.1:0-8908 GCA_050122495.1 Desulfobacterales bacterium
ACCGGAAATTTTGCTTTGATTGTGATCCAGGAAAATCAAAAGGACAGGTTGGTGGGCGCCTTCAGCCTGAGTTCAATGATCAAAGAGATTTTTTATCACCGGCTCAAAAACGCCGGCGTCCAGGTTGTCCCAGAAGAAGATGGCGAGGTCCCCGTTGTTGAAATTGTTTTGAAGGAATTTAAACTCGATCTCGTAGATCGCAAATGGGTCATCACCATGAACTATCAAGCCAATCTGATAAAGCAGAACAAATTCGTTGCCGGTGAGAAAATCACGGGCAGTGCCGAGCGATTACGCGTGGTCAGTGGTAAAAACGCAGAACGCATCATCGGAGAATTAGTTTCCGATGTGGTAAACAGGCTCGACCTGAATGAATTTCTCCAACTAAACTAGAACCCATCTCAAAAAGGCGTCTAAGGGTCCATGGCGGCGTTGCAACCCGATTCAAAATGCTCACATACTTACGTGTATGCTCCGCTTTCAAATCGGTTTGCGCCTTGCCCTGAACCCTGATCCACATTTTTGAGATGGGTTCTAAACCAGATTCAAAAGCCTTTGAATTTTCTGTCGACGTTCCCCGATATCATAAATGATTTTGTGCAGATCCTGCTCGGTAAGATTCATTCGATTGAGCACATCACCATAAAATCGATAGGCCAGCCCATCCATGCCTGTGCCGAATCCCATCATCATACAAACGATATCGGCCAGATACACCAGAGCGGTTTCAACATCGTCCCGGCTGGCTTCTTCGGACATATGGTGGTTGCGAATAATATAAATTAGCTTCTTGCCAAATCGCCATTTCTCAGCTACCAAAGCGCCGAGCTCTTCATGACTCATGCCGATAACTTCTTTTTCAGCTTCGTTAAAACTGTAACCTTTTGAGTTCACCAGTATATTGATTTTCTCATATGAAAACGCCACGAATCTGCCCATGATTAGTTTTCCGATATCTTTTAAAAGGGCGGCCGTAAATACGAAATGCTTTTTACTAGCATACCCATGATTTTCTGCCAGCATTTTTGCAACATGGGCCGATAAGACTGCGTGATGCCAGAGTTCACCTTCTCCAAGCCCGTAACCATCCGGTTCGTCTTTAAAATTCTCAGCCGTGCTGTTGAGCAAAACCAGCTCAACGATTTGATCCAGCCCCAGCAAGGTGATGGCATCGCGAACCGATTCCACCTTACGCGCCAGCCCGAAATAAGCCGAATTGCAGATCTTGAGCAGGCTGGCTGTAATGGAAGGATCATAGACGATCAGATCGGAGATGTCGGACATCGAACTGTCCTCGTCTTCGGCAAGCGCCATAATCTGAGTGGCGACCGGCGGAATCGGCTTCAGTGTATCAATTGTGCTAATGATATCTTCGATATTCGTCATACTTTCACTTCTCCCTGGCCAACAGTTTGTATAATATTGCACCCGCTGCCAATATCCAGACCTAATGTTCTTTTGGCACTGCCACCAATATCTTCATAATGGATGATTAAATTCTCGCGGGATAAAATCGATGTTACCGCCCGGTAGTTTTCAAGGCCGATATTGAAATCTGCCATCTGACCCAATATTTGCGCCCCACCGGCAATGACGACCTTCAACGTCTCGGTTTTAACGTTAATATCATTTAAGGCTTCCAGGAAGGCCTGAATGCCTGTATCGGCAAACATATAGGGAAGGCGGCTTCCGCTTTCAGGCCCTATCTTTGACGAATCCGGTAGAACAAAATTCAGCAAACCGCCCACTTGGGTGACCGCATCATACATAGAGACAGCAATACCGGCACCAATAGAAAACGCAACCAAAGATTCAGCTGTGTTTTGGCTGATTTTTAGCTCCGAAAAATTAACCGCCGTCATCACAGAAAGCGGCTCAACGGATAAACGCGCATTTGACACTTGTATATCTGCGGATCTATTTTTGGTATCTATATATAATTTCGACATCTTAAACCCTATATCGGTCGTTAACGTGAAAAACTTAAACATTTGCATGTTCAATAGGAGCGTCACCCAAAATTATGGGAACCGTATCAGGTGGAGCATCCGAAATGGAATTGAAAATCGAAAAGCATAACGCCTTAAAAAACGAGCAAGCCTCAAAAAATTAAAATAAGCTATTGCCTTATTGTCAAAAAATTATATGAAAAGGATTGTATATTTCGGTTAGAGTCGTTATTTTAAATTTGAAGAGGAGGAAACCACAATGGGATCAAAAGATTGGAGGGTTCACAACCCTGAGGGAAATAAACGGGTTATTGTCACCAAAGAGCTCCCCGGAGAAAGATGGCTGGAAATGCTGGTCCGCGCGGATTGTAAGGTCGAAATCTGCACCTCACCGGACATTTTAAGCCCGGAAGAAATAATAGCTGCTTTAGGCGCTAACTGTGACGGCGTCATCGGTCAATTGACCGAAGAATGGGGTGAAGACATGTTTGCAGCCCTTAAGAAAGCGGGTGGCACCGCCTACAGCAATTACGCCGTCGGTTATAACAATATCGATGTGGATGCGGCCACGGGACACGGCATTCCGGTGGGAAACACACCGGGGGTGTTAACCGAAACCACCGCCCAAATGGCCGTAGCACTGACCTTCGCGGCGGCCCGCAGGGTCGGCGAAGCCGAACGGTTTTTGCGAGCCGGGAAATATAAAGGCTGGCTGCCGACTCTTTTTTTGGGAAATCTGCTGTGGCGCAAAACACTGGGGGTCATCGGCGCCGGCCGTATCGGTTCTACCTATGCCCGCATGATGGTCGAAGGCCACAAAATGAATTTAATCTATTGCGATCCTTACCCCCAAAAGGAGCTTGAAGACTATTTTACCCACTATTCCGAGTTTTTAAAATCCCAGGGTGAACCACCCGTAACCTGCAAGCGCATCGAACGCGTTGAAGATCTGTTAGCGCAGGCGGATTGTGTTAGCATCCACACCGTCCTCGATGATTCTACCCATCATCTGATCAATCAAAAGCGCCTGGCCTTGATGAAAGAAGATGCCATTCTGGTCAACACCAGCCGCGGCCCGGTGATCGATGAAGCCGCGCTGGTAGAGCACTGCCGCGCGCACCCCGACTTCCGGGTCGGCCTGGATGTTTTTGAAGATGAGCCCGAATTGAAGCCGGGCCTGGTCGATTTGGACAATGTGGTTCAGGTGCCCCATATCGCGTCCGCAACCAGCTGGACGCGCCAGGGTATGGCCACCCTGGCAGCCAGTAATGTGGCCGCCATACTGATGGGCTATCCGGTCTGGCAAAAATCGGATATCTCACCCTTCTTGGAGGGCGAACCACCCAAAGCCGCGCCGAGCATTCTTAATGCCAAAGAACTAGAAATACCGGCGTATGCGGATTAAATTAAAACCTGAAACTCATCCCGGCTTGTGAGATGAAGCATCTAATCTTATGACATCAAAGGACGCCTTATAGAAACTAAAACATCAGACACTTTACCATAACGGGGAGGCACAATGAACATTGCAGAACGTATCTCGCGATTAGGAACGGAAACCGCTTTTGCCGTATCGGCCGAGGCAGCAGCCTTTGCGGCGGAAGGAAACAAGGTCTATCCCTTTCACCTGGGCGATCTGAATTTTTTGACACCTGCCAATATTATTGCGGCCGCCACCAAGGCCATGCAGGACGGCAAAACCGGTTATTGCCCCAATGCCGGTATTCCGCAGTTACGCGAAATTCTGGCCGCTGATATCAGCGCTTCTCACGGTATCCCGTACACAATGGAAAATGTGGCCATACAACCCGGCGGCAAACCCACCATTGGCAAATTTCTCCAGACCTTGATGAACCCCGGAGATGAAGTGCTTTACCCCAATCCGGGTTTCCCGATTTACGAATCTCAAATCAAGTTTCACGGGGGTGTTGCCGTGCCCTACGGCTACTTCGAAGCTGAAGATAACTTTGATATCGACCTCGACATGCTTGAAAAGAAAATCACACCCAAAACAAAGCTGTTGATTCTCAATGATTTACAAAATCCCACCGGCGCCGAATGCTCGGCGGCGCAGTTCGAAAAACTAGCCGAGATTGTAAACAAATACGATCTTTTCGTTCTTGTTGACGAAGCTTATTTCGATATTCGCTACGAGGGCAAAAGTAACTCATTTGCTTCCCTTCCCGGCATGTCCGAACGCAGTGTTATTCTCTACACCTTCTCTAAAAAGTTTGCCATGACCGGCTGGCGTCTGGGAGCCTCGATCGGGCCCAAAGAAATTATCGATATTATTACCAGACTGAACGTCAACGATGAATCCTGCCCCAACCATTTCATCCAGTATGCCGCCATCGAGGGGCTCAGCGGTGATCAGACCGAAATCAGACAGATCCTTGAGACCTTAAAAGAACGGCGGGATGCCGCCGTAAGCATTTTAAATTCCACCGAAGGTATTCACTGTTTTTGCCCCAACGCCACCTTCTATCTTTACCCCAATGTCACCGGCGCCATGCAAAAAAAAGGCTTAATCGATTACGATGATTTCAGGCTGGCGGCGCTGCATGAAACCGGTGTTTCCTTCTGCACGCGCCTGCATTTTGGATCCGCTTTGGAAGGTGAAGATAAATTCTACATTCGTCTGGCTTATTCCGGCATCGATCTATCCGAAATAAAAGAAGGCCTTGGAAAATTCAAGGCCTTCATCGAAAGCTAAACGGTATGGAATTACTGAATATTTTTTACCACAGAGCACGCAGAGCTCACCGAGAAGATAAGATAAATTTTTGTTTTAGGGCCTGGCTAAAACTAATCTCTGTGTACTCTGTGATCTCTGTGGTAAATGCAAGGCAGCAGATTTTGACTTAAGCGGTTTTGTGCTCGTACATGTGCACATCTCTCTGGGGAAACGGGATGCTGATGCCCTCTGCATCGAAGCGTTTTTTTACGGCCTCGGTCACATCAAAAACCACACCCCAATAATCGCCCGCATTCACCCAGGGACGGGCAACAAAATTCACGCTGCTGTCGGCCAGTTCAGAAACGGCCACCTGCGGTGGAGGGTCCTTCAAAATACGCTCTTCCTTGGACAGTATCTCGGAAATGATATCCCGGGCTTTATCAATATCATCTTCATAGCCGATACCAAACACCATGTCCGCCCGGCGGGTGCCTTTGACCGTGTAATTGACAATGTTATCGGCAGTTAATTTGGCGTTGGGGATGATAACGGTTTTATTATCCGGCGTGGCCAGCTGGGTGGTAAAAATCTGGATCTCTTCCACCACCCCGACCGCACCGGCACCTTCAATGAAATCACCGACCTTAAACGGCTTGAAGATGATCATCAGCACACCGGCGGCAAAGTTGGACAAAGAGCCCTGCAGTGCCAGACCAATGGCCAGACCGGCAGCACCCAGTACAGCAATAAATGAAGTGGTCTGAATGCCCAGCATGCCCAGTGCTGCGATAATGACAAAAGTCAGCAAGGCGACATAGGCCAAATTGGCGACAAATCTAGTCAGGGTGGGATCCACATCACGCTTTTCCATCACCCTGGTGATTAGATTTCTCAAGTATTTGACAACCCAGCGACCAATAATGAAAATTGCCAGAGCAGCTAAAATGTTAACGCCGAACTCGGTACCCAACTGATAACCTTTTTCAATTAATTGTTGAACCTCCATTCTGCACCTCCCTTTTTTTGATCAGCAAATGACAGCTTTATTCATATCTATGTAGCTGTGCTAAAGAAGTAAACTTGGATTCCCCCACTGAAGAAATCTTGGCCCGAAAGCTTTCTTAAATATCCTACAAAATAGCAATTTATCCTTCTTTGTCAAAGATTTTTAAACGCGCTGCATTTCAGGCAGGTGATGGTTTCATAGAACCCTGATGGTGCTGATTTAGAATGGATCCGTCCGGAAGGCAAGGCCGTCTTAAAAAAAGGCAGCGTTTGATAACGCTGCCTTTATCATTTCTGAAGTCAAATAATTTTTTGCGTTTGACTCTTTTTTATGATTTCTTTTTCCTTGTTTCCGGTGGTGCTTTTTCTATATACGCTTACGGCGAATTATTTATGCCCACGGCCGTTTCCGCCACCATTACCGCCGCCGTTTCCACCGCTATGTCCGTTTGCATGGCCATTACCACGACCGTTTCCATGAGCTTTTCCTCGGCCGGCGGTATGACCGACCGTCATATGGTCGTCCTTGCTTTTGTTATGCCCTAAAGCGAGCCCGCGGCCTTTGCTCGATTTGCGGCCTTTTGTTGAGGTATGAGTCAGGTTTTTATGCTTTGGAGCAGATCCACCGACAGTATGCCCACTTCTGGCTTCTCCCTTAAAGTTTCGGGCCGTAGCTGCTTTAATTTCAGATCTGATTCGGGCGTGTTTTGAAAAATCCAAATCATGTTTGGCCCTAAATTTAGAATGCCCCAATCCTAAAACAGAAGGATGCACGCCCAGCTCCTTGGCAATATTGCCCCATCCCATGCCGGATGAGCGCCAATCTGAAATTTTTTCAATATTCTCCCTCTTAGTTTGGCGAAACAGCCTTCGGGCGCGTCTGATATCCTGGGGATCCCCGGTCCTTTTGGCACGCTCGATGGCTCTGTCCACTTTAGGATCCTGCAGTGTCGCCTCGATGGCCAGGTTATACGCATGCTGACTCTGGGCGGCATTCTGAAAGTTTTCATCCAGATCATCCATATGATCGGAGGCCTGCAATTGGGTTACTGCCAGCCAGGCTGTAAAGCAAATAACCGCGCAAACGGCTACGGTCAGGAATTTAATGGGTCCTGACTTAGTCTTGTCGTGCCTCGAAAAGCTTGGTTTCATAAACGCCCTCCTTTAGCGGTGCCGGTCATGGCTAATTTTGAATGGTCATGAAATTGATGGAATCATCCAGGTCAAAGCGCTTCCCTGCGGCCCTGACCTTTTCCGGTTTCCCAATTCCACTGACCTTCAGACGTTCGGAATTCACATCAGGAAATTTCCGAATGATGTATATTTTTACACTTTCGGACCGCCTTTTGGCAAGTTTTTTATCGCCAGCTACGTAACCTACTATTTTAACATGGATTTTTTTATCGTGGTTCATAATGGAACCCACCAGATCCAGCCAGGGTTGGCTGCTTTCCAGAAGAGATCCGGATGCGGGCTCAAAGTGTATCTTCTCAAGAATGACATCATGATCTCCGATCAAAAAAATGCGATAATCGAAATTTCCACGGGCATTGAGGTGGCCCACCGCTTGAAGGGCCCATTGTCCTTGCGGATAATAATATAGATACCGCTTCCAGGCTGAAATCTCGTCTGCAATGCGATTCATTTGATTAAGCGCCAGTGCGCGGTTATAAAGCGCCTGGGCATAATCTTCCTGAAGGCCCAAGACACGATCATATGCATTTAATGCCTGTTCCCACTGATCGTGCTCAAGGTAGCTGTGGCCCAGGTAAAGTTGCGCTTCGATATGGCGTTTATCATATCCGATCGCCCTATGGTAGCTCTCCCGTTCTTTTTGCAAATTATTCAATCCATGGTAGCAAACGCCTAGCCAGAAGTGATAATCGGCATTCCTAAAATCCAGGGCAACGGCTTCTTTTAGATAGGGATAGGCTTTTTGAGGCTCATTCAGCGCCAGCAGGTAACGCCCCATATAATAGTTGGCTGCCGGATCATATGAATGTTGCTTTAGCTTTTCCCGGAAGGCTTCAACACCCTCACTGTACTTTTCCTGTTCCAGATAATACGATCCCTGAATTTGGGTACCGACCGAACATCCGCATAGAATAATTAAGATCAACAAAGACAAAAAAGACACTCTCTCGTTAAGCATGGCTTGCGGTTCTCCCCTGTAATCGGATTCGGATTTAGCCTGCGTGCACCCGCCACATATCTTCATCGGTGTAACACTTTTCAGCCTCGACGTCCTGCCCCCGGGCATCCAGCTCTACATCGCGCGCATCTTTATGGCCCGTAAGCACCTCCTTATAATACTCATGCTGGATCAATAGGTTCATAATTTCGTTGGTGCCGGTCCAGATTTGGGAAAGGCGGATATCTCTGATGATTTTTTCAATGGGATAGACTTCCGTGTAGCCGATGCCGCCCATGATCTGCATGGCTTTGTTGGCCACTTCCCAGGCCATATGGGTGGCGTATTTTTTGGCCTGACTCACCAGCCTTCTGGCATTGGGTGCATTTTCATCCACGGCGCGGGCCGCCATGTACACCAGCGCGCGGGCCGCATCCAGTTGGGTGATACCATCGGCCACCATAAAGTTGACCGCCTGAAATTGACGGATCGGTTGGCCGAAGGCATGGCGCTTGTCGCTGTAACGGGTAGCGATTTCCAGCGCCGCCCTTACCCCCAGACTGGCGGCCGCCGAAGTCAGCCGCTCCGGGATCATCATCTGGTGAAAGACCAAGGCCCCGCCGTGCAGCTCACCGATCAGGTTCTCTTTGGGCACCCGCACATTGCGAAATACCAGCCGACCGGTACCGCCCCCGCGGGTGCCCATAAGACCGTAACGGTATTCGGTCTCAACCCCCGGACCGCGCTCCACCATCATGGCGCTGATGCGCTGGTACTTATGCGCATTTTCATCGAAATTGGTGCGGCAATAGACCAAAAAGACATCGGCTTCGGTAGCGCCGACCACAAACCGCTTTTGGCCGTTGAGCACGAACCGGTCCCCATCAATCTCAGCCCGGGTGGTAGCGCCGAAAAAATCAGAACCGCCCCTGGGCTCCGTCAGTGCTTCGGCACAAATGCGCTGGCCTTGCAGAATGGGCTTTAAAAATTTTTCTTTTTGTGCCTCGGTGCCGAACACATGTAAAGCCTCACCGACGATGGAAGGCATCACAAAGGCACACCCCAGTGTGGTGCCCAGAACACCGATCTCTTCTTCAGCAATCACTTCGGCGGTCCAGGGCAGCCCGCGTCCGCCCCAGCGGGAAT
>JASFIU010000166.1:0-8880 GCA_050122495.1 Desulfobacterales bacterium
CGCCGAAAAAGTAGCAGATAATACAAACCCACAAAATACCGGCACAACCTGATTTACCGGTTGTGCCGGAGTTTTGTGAACGGGCGGCCGGGGAGACCGAAATGGATCGGAACATCGAAAATAACAATGACGAACACTTCTTGGAGGTTCGCGAAATTACCAAGATGTTTGGCCAGTTCGTCGCGTTAAGTGATATCAGCGTCGGCATCAGACAGGGAGAGTTCGTTTCGGTGTTGGGCCCGAGCGGGTGCGGCAAGACCACACTTTTAAGGGTCATCGCCGGGCTGGAAGAACAAAATTCAGGATCCGTGTGGATCGGCGGGCGCGATGTGTCCCGGGAACCGGTGGCAAACCGGCAACTTGGGATTGTATTCCAGTCTTACGCGCTGTTTCCCAATATCAATATCATCGGCAATGTGCAGTACGGCATCAATCGGCGCAAGTTCTCCAAGTCCCAGCGTGAGCAGCGGGCCATGGAGATGCTCGAGCTCGTCGGCATCGAGGAGCAGTCGCATAAATATCCGGCGCAGCTATCCGGCGGGCAGCAGCAGCGCGTGGCCCTGGCCCGCGCGCTGGCTCCCAGCCCTTCTATTCTGCTGCTGGATGAGCCGCTTTCGGCCCTGGATGCGCGCGTGCGGGTGTATCTGCGGGCTGAGATCCGCCGCATTCAGGAAACCTTAGGCGTCACGACGGTTTTGGTGACCCATGACCAGGAAGAAGCGCTGACCATGGCTGACCGCGTTGTGGTCATGGATGAGGGCAAGCTGATGCAGTACGCCACACCCCATGAGCTTTACGTTTCGCCGCAAAATACCTTTGTGGCCGACTTTATCGGGGAAATGAACTTTATATCGGATTGCATGGGGCGTGATCCGAACTCCATATTTTTTGGCCAGTATGAATTACAGCTGAAACAGGGTGGAGCAGTCAAATACCAGGGGCGGCCCGTAATCGTAGCCATTCGACCGGAGGATATCCGGGTCATCCGTGATGAATCGGTAGACTCTAATATTCTCAAAACCAAGGTCGAGCGCATCGAGTTCAGGGGCTCATTATACACGATACGTCTGCGGGTACTCCACCCGGCAGGCGGGTCAACCGATCAGCGCCTGAACATGGATCTGCAGGTGGAAACCATGGAAACCATGAACATCCGAACCCAGATGGAACTGCCGATTCATTTGCCTCCGGAAAGGCTGCTTCTCTTCAAGCGTCAAAGAGGGACATCGTGACAAAGCTCGAACGCCTTGGGGGATTTTTCTTCCGTTCGGCAGCCAGTGGAAAGCGTGTGACCAAAAGGTCCAGTCCGGAGGACTGGGTCCGGCGCCTGCTGATTGCCTTTGCGTGTTTCTGGCTCATGGTGGGTGTTGTATTGCCTCTGCTGGACGTGGTGGACCGGGCCACGCATATCGAGCTGGTCGTCAAAATCGAGGAGCCCACCGAACAGGAAAGGGCCGAGGACGAATTCCGGGGGCAGATCAATATTGGCGGGCACGTCGTGCTGTTGATGCGGGAAGAAGGGAAGAAAGATGTTCTGTATATCAACAATAAACCCGTAGAGACCCGCCGGGGGAAAGCTGAGGTCCCCGGTGTCTACGTGGAGTTTTGGGAAGAGCGTTTTACACGCGTCGTTTGTGACCTTGTCCGACCGGACCCCGTAGTCGATGAAGTATTGCCGGTCAAGCCCATTGAGCTCAGGCGTACCCCGGAAGAACGCTGGCAGTTAGACGACGAGCTAATTCCACCCGAGGAGAATTTGGTCGTCATTGAACGCTTCATCGGCATGGTCAACTTTTTTGACTACTTCGGCCTTAAAGGCGTTTCCCAGGGCCGGACGTTTGTTGCCCTTGCCAACATTTTACTGGCCCTCACGCTTATCGGCGTTTTTGTCTTCAGTCTGATTCGGCCCACCGTACCCTTTAACCAGAATGGTATGCTCACCATTGCCATTTTATTAATCCTGGCCTTTCAGGCGTTTGGCGCCATCGAGTTCCTGACCAGTCATATGGAGGAATCGGGGCTAGCCCAATCGGTCTGGAATAGTTTGCGGGTGGGTTTCTATACCACCGTTATTTCAGTTACCCTCGCTTTTTTGTACGCTTACGGGATTCACCGCACTCGTATGTTCGGCAAGGCGTTTTTTCGGATCGTCGCGATGATTCCGCTGTTCGCACCCACCATGCTTTATGGATTGTCGCTGGTCTATTTGTTCGGCAACAAGGGTGTGATTACCACCGGATTTTTTGACAGCCTGCCCTGGCTGGCATGGGATATTCATCTTTACGGATTGACGGGTATCGTCATCGCCGAAGTGGTTTTTACCTTTCCGCCGGCCTTTATGATTCTGTTAGTGGCACTCTCCAACACGGACGCCCGTCTTTATGAGGCATCGGAAAGTCTGGGGGCCGGCAAGGTCAGAACTTTCTTTACGGTGACCATCCCCAGCATCAAGTTCGGCCTTCTGAGCGCTATCTTCGTGGCGTTTACTCTTTCCTTCACTGACTTCGGGGCCCCCAAAGTGGTCGGCGGTCAGTTCAATATCCTGGCGGTGGACATCTATAAACAGGTCATCGGTCAGCAGAATTTCGGCATGGGGGCCACCGTGAGCATTATATTGCTGATACCCACCGTCCTTGCCTTTATCGCCGACCGCATCGTGCAGCGACGCGCCACGGCGGTTGTAACCGCCCGCAGTGTACCGTTTGTCCCCAAGACCAGCCGTGGGCGCGACCTTTTCTACGGCAGCATCTCTTCGCTGATTGCCGCTTTTATCCTGCTGATGGTCTTTATGGCGGGCGTGGCGTCGCTGGTTAAAATCTGGCCCTATGCCTTCACCAACCCCGAGCAATACCCCCAGCTCTGGACCCTGAAACACTATGCGTTCGATGACGTCGGCGGCGGCGGGTATGCTGCCTTCTGGAACAGCATCAGGATGGCGGCCCTCACGGCTGTTTGCGGTGCGTTTATCACCTTTACCAGCGCTTACCTGATTGATAAAACCAAAGGAACCGTCTGGCTCAGGCGAACCGCCTATTTCCTTTCCATTATTCCGCTGGCCCTGCCCGGGCTGGTGATCGGCATTGCCTACATCTTTTTCTTCAACAAAACGCACTTGAACATACCATTTACGGGAATCACCTTTTTCAATCCCTTCAACTTTCTTTACGGGACGATGGCCATTCTGGTTATTTGCAACATCATCCATTTTTACACGGTCTCCTTTCTGACGGCCACAACGGCCATCCGCCAGCTTGACAAGGAATTTGAATCCGTGGCTGAATCAATGGCGGTCCCGTTCTATAAGACCTTTTTGCGTGTTACGGTGCCAGTGTGTTTCCCCGCGATCCTGGAAATCGCCGTTTTCTACTTTGTCAGCTCAATGGCAACCGTTTCGGCAGTGATCTTTCTCTACACCAGCGAAAATCCGATAGCCTCGGTAGCGGTCATCAATATGGATGATGCCGGTGATACCGCTCCGGCAGCCGCCATGTGCATGCTGATCGTATTGGCCAACGTGATTGTTCGCAGCCTGGCTGAATTTGTCAGCAGACGTTTCAAACGCAAGACCCAGGGATGGCGGGCGCGATAGACGGCGCGTGCATTAATTTCCGTCTCCTGAAAGGAGCGTTTCCAAACAACCCAACCTGCCACTTGACCACAAAAACCCAGCTAACCCTCATAAAACAATCAACATTTTCATATTCTCACATCTGCCGTAACTGTTTTTTTAGAACGATCTGGAGGGGCGGTTGTTTCAATCCGATTCCCTGAAAAAACCCTTGATTCGGAACCAATAAAATATTATTCTGACCCCTTTTATTTATCGAATAGGATAATTTCTCAGCACGTTTCTTTAAGATTAATTTGCATTGGTTCAACCAAACACCCGAACACCTGCTTGGAGGTCAATTCGGCGGTCAAGATATATAGGGCAGATGAGATCCCTTTAATGAATAACAATAGGAGCATAGAAGAAATGGGTAAATTCACACAGTTGGGGAAGTTATTGATGCTTGGTGCTCAGGCGCATTTCCGTTGGGAGCTGGAGATGTCCACCAACATCCTGAGCAGCCGCAAAAGGCTATTCGTGCTTGGATTGCTGACCGTTCCGGTGCTTTTGGGCGGGTATGCCTTTGCCAGCGAAATCACCAATGTGCTGCCGGAGGTGCTGGGAGGTAAAAAAGCTTACAGCCCGGCCTTTTACAGTATGGGTATTTTTATCGTGTCTATTCTGATCGGGATGGGAGCCGGCCTCATCACCGGCTGCATCGGCGCCGGGGGCGGTTTTATTATCGCGCCGGCTTTGATGAGCGCCGGCATCCGGGGCATTATGGCTGTGGGTACCGATCTTTTCCATATCTTCGCCAAAGCCATCATGGGAAGTGTGATTCACCGCAAATTGGGCAATGTCAATGTGGGCCTTGCAGTTGTCTTTCTCATCGGTGCCATCATCGGTGCCACGGTCGGGGGGGTGATTAACCGGACCCTATATGAAATTAATCCGGTCTTGAGTGATGCCTTCATTTCCACGGTCTATTCACTGATGCTGGGCTTTTTAGGCGCCTATGCCATGATCGACTTTCTTAAAGCCCGTAAAAAGGGCGGTGGTGGAGATGCCCATGGAGGCAAGGTCGAAGGGGCCGAGATGGGTAACGTGCCCAAGAAACTTCAGGCCATGAAACTGCCCCCCATGGTCAAGTTCGATCAAGAAGTGATTCCCGGCGGCAGAAGCATATCCTGGATTTTTCTGGTAGTCAGCGGCGCTTTGGTGGGTTTTGCCGCGGGTATCATGGGCGTCGGCGGCGGGTTCCTGACGTTCCCCATCTTTGTATACGGCCTGGGGGTTTCTTCGATGACGACCGTGGGTACCGATATTTTCCAAATCGTGTTTACCGCCGGCTTCGCCGCCATCAGTCAGTACGCCATTTACGGTTTTATTTTTTACACCCTGGCCATGGGAATGCTCTTGGGCTCTCTGGTGGGGATTCAGATCGGTGCCATGGTAACGAAGGTCGTGCCCGGGATTACCATCCGCGGTTTTTATGCCATGGCGGTTCTGGCCGGATTTGTCAACCGGATCTTTGCGCTTCCATCAAAATTGGGAGAAATGGAGGTGATCCCCATATCGAAAGGGACCGGTGCCGTGCTTGAAACCATCGGAATCTGGGCCTTTTTTGTGGTCATCGGCGGTTTTTCCGTCTGGGTCATCGGAACGTTCCTTAAAAATATTCGCACCCTGAGGGGACAAGGGCCACCGGCCCTGAAGGAAGAGGAGGTGCCGGTATGATTGAGAATAAGAAAAAGTTTTACGCCGGATTAGGCTTACTCATCGCATTTTTGATTGTTCTGGTCATCCTGTTTATGCCGATTTTTAGTGGGATAAACGCCCTCGCGAATTTGGATATGCTCTATAACTCCATTTCCAAGGGTTCCGCCTATTATATTCCCAAAGCTAAGAAAGAAGCCAAGCCGCTTCATGGGACTCAGATCAGCGTTAATTTAAATCTCGATAACGACAAACAGGCCCAACAAAGCGCGTCCCTTTTCGAAAAAGGCGGGGCTCGTGTTGAGGTGTCGGGTGCAAATCTGAAGGTCAGCGGTGATCTGGGTCAAATACTTGAAAACAGCCTTAAAGATGCTGATTATATGTATCATAACGACGGTAAGCGCGTATCTGATAAATACGGCATTCCTGAAAAAGAGGCACTCCACAATTGGTGGAAAGCCCTTAAAGCCTTGGACTTGGCCTTGAAAAAACAGAAAAAATTCGCGGCTGCCACGGTGGTGGATCTGATCCAGAAGAAAGCGGTGGAAACCGCCTACAACTATTATGGTATCGAGCCTCAGAAGATAACCAGTCGACTCGGAGTGGTTATCTTTTCTCTAATATTTTATGTGGTTTACACGCTCTGGTACGGGTTTGCCATTATGTACATGTTTGAGGGATGGGGACTTCGACTCGAGCATTAGCCTTTAGACCGAAAATCTTATTTGAAAGGAGATGGTGGTATGGTGGAAGAAGCTACTTGCCCTTTGACAAAAGGAGAAACGATACTTGTCGCCGTAGACGGTTCCGAGAACAGTGAGTTTGCGTTAGAGCAGGCGTTCAGCATGGCAAATACCTGTAACAGCACATTGTATGCTATAACAGTCATCGACGTCTATCCCAAACAGATCGAAGGAACACCCGGGGCAAAAGAGAAGATGCAAAAAGAGGCCGAGACTTTGCTGCAAAAAGTAGAGGCCCAAGCCAAAGAAAAGAACATTGCGGTCAAAACCGCTATTCACTGGGGAAGACATCCGCATGAAGCCATCCTGAATGATTGCAAAGACAAGGGTGTCGATCTGATCATTCTCGGCACTCACGGTAGAACCGGGCTCAAGAAATTTTTTATGGGGAGTGTGGCACAGAAAGTTGTCGGTTATTCCCGATGCCCGGTAATGGTGGTGCCCCCCGAAAACGCGTGATTTGATTTTCGATAAGGCGCAATTCCTCAAGCCTTTTAACGCCAGGCAGGCCCCGATCTTACAGACCGGGATCGTGATTTTAAGCTTTTTTTTGTAAAACGGTATTTTTAAGATACTCAAAAACCTCAGGGCCTTCAACAACAGCTTTCTGTTTGCCGGACGCGACCTGTTGGATCATTTCTATTTTGGTTTTGTCGAAACTGCTGATCTGCTCCTCAATGGCCTTCAGAGTGCCGTGAATCAGGCTGTAGATGATCATGGGGCCGTACAAAACCTCTTCAGCGGCTTTGGGTGTCAGCGCCCCGAAAATTTTATGGCGACCGAGCTCAAATACTTTCGGCGCCGGTTTATAATCCAGCAGTTCGCTAAACAGCTCCAGGCATTCGATGACGCCGTCGGGGTAATCCCTTTCAAATGATGCCTTTCCATCTGCGGTTATTTCATCTATGTCGGGTTCATTAAAAGAAAGATCGAGCTGGTCGATGCACTCCTTTTGAAGGGCTTTGACCGACGCTTCTTTGCGGCTGAGCTTCACATCGGTGTCCTTGAGTATTTTGATGATGTTGCGGATTTTGACCATTTCTTTGATCAACGGGCTTTTACGCATGACAACGTCGTCGATCGTCGTCTGGTAAATCGGCAGCTCATTGTCCAACACCAAAATTTTTTTCTGATCCCGATCGTCTTCCTGCACATACAGATCCAGGTCCCGGGCTTTTTGGTATTGATAGGGGCTCATCTCCAACAGACTGCGCATGGCATCCTTGTCTACTCGGCGGCCGCTTTCGGCAGGTCCGATCGAGGCAATTACCGTGTTGGCCAATTTATCGATTTTTATTTTAGTTATCAGGTTTTCTTTAAAGGACATGGCGGCCCCATTAGCGTGTTTTAAGTTTAATCGGTCTACGAGTCAGTTGTGCATCGGTGTTATTGGAGTAATGCAGTATAATAAATTGCGGATTTTAGATTGCGGATTGCGGATTTAAATATGGATAGACCAGGTGTTTTAAATCCGCAATCCGCAATCCGCATTCCGAAATCTTTTTCGCTCCATTACTCCATGCTATCTTTTACCACATCACTTATGGCAAGTAAACTGCAACAGCAAACTGCGCTCTCGTTGTTGCCGGGTTGCCTTCAAGTGCTTATTCGTATATATAAAAACTTTTTTATCGACCCCATAATTAAAAGAGAGAATGGCAATGACGGATACGATTAAACTGGTTTATGGGAAAAGAGAATATGAACTGCCGGTGGTCGCAGGCTCGGAAGGGGAGCAAGCCATCGATATATCACAGTTGCGGGCAACCACCGGGTTGATCACTCTGGATTCCGGTTATGCCAATACCGGCAGCTGTACCAGTGATATTACCTTCATGGACGGCGAGAAGGGCATACTCCGATATCGCGGGATTCCGGTTGAAGAACTGGCCGAAAAGGCCACTTTTAAAGAGACGGCTTATCTTTTGATTAATGGGAAGCCGCCCAACCGTGAACAGCTCACCCGATTTTCGGTTTTGCTTAACGACCACTCTTTGGTGCACGAAGATATGCGGGCCTTTTATCAAAAATTTCCCCGTTCTTCCCACCCCATGCTTATTCTTTCTTCAATGGTAAATGCCTTGCGGAGTTTTTATCCGGAACTTCTGAACCTGGAAGAAGAAATCAACATCACCGTGACCCGGCTGCTTTCCAAGATTCGAACCATGGCAGCCATGTCCTACAAAATTTCGCGCGGCCACAAGGTGGTGTACCCCAGACCTGATCTGGCCTATTGCGCTAATTTTTTAAACATGATGTTTCATTCACCGGTCCGGCCCTATGCCATTGATGATGATGTCGTCCAAGCCCTGCGCGTATTCTGGATTCTGCATGCCGACCATGAACAAAATTGTTCGACCTCAGCTGTGAGGCTTGTGGGCAGCGCCCGGGTTAATCTTTATGCTGCTATTTCGGCCGGCATCGCCGCACTGTGGGGACCGTTGCACGGCGGGGCTAACCAGGCGGTTATTGAAATGCTCAGCCATATCGCTGAAAACAATAATATGGGGCAGGCCATTGAAAGAGCCAAGGATAGAAACGACCCGTTCCGTTTGATGGGTTTCGGCCACCGGGTTTACAAGACCTATGATCCGCGGGCCAAAATTATGAAAAAAATGTGTGATACACTGTTGAGCAAACTCAATATTTCAGATCCGTTGCTGGATATTGCCAAGGAACTCGAAGCGGTGGCTTTAAAGGATGATTATTTTATTGAACACAATCTGTATCCCAATGTCGATTTTTACAGCGGAATCGTTCTGCGGGCGATCGGCATCCCCACCAATATGTTTACCGTCATGTTTGCCATCGGCAGGTTGCCGGGCTGGATCGCCCAGTGGAAGGAAAGCATGGATGATCCCAACTGGAAAC
>JASFIU010000167.1:0-8865 GCA_050122495.1 Desulfobacterales bacterium
TTCATCATCGGAAAGAGGGCCAGATGTTGGAATATCAGGTTTACCGGCCGTTTATTCGGCGGAATGCCCAGCATGCTTTGACCCCGAATCTCGATGCTGCCTTTGGTCGGCTCGGTCAGGCCAGCGATCATGCGAAGCAGGGTGGTTTTCCCACAGCCCGATGGACCCAGAATAGAGAAAAACTGACCATCAGGGACCTCAAACGATACATCGTCCACTGCAATGAAGTCTTTAAACTTCTTGGTGACATTTTGAACCGAAAGATCAATCTGCATATGCATCTCGGGTAAATGGCTACTATCGTTAATAGAAGAAAAGGGGCTTTCCAGCAGATACCAGAAAAGCCCCCTATTTCAGGTTTTTGGTATGTTGATTAGGTTAGCTCTTCGCTCTTCTGGATGTTTATTTCGCGGCTTTGACCTTATCAAGAATCTTGCCTTCAATTTGTTCCAGCTTTGCCGGCACCGGTGGATACCATTTGATATTGTCGATGGCAGCCTGCGGGAAGCTGCGCTGGAAATTGCCGCGTATATCGACATTGGTCAATAGAATTGAACCATTGGAGGCCGTCCCATATTTTTCCTGGTTCGTAAATGCGGCGGCATTTTCCGGGCGCAGCATAAAGTTAATCCATTTATAGGCCGCATCCACATTTTTGGCCTTGGCAGGTATCGCAAAGGTATCGATCCAGCCCAACGCTCCGCTTTTAGGAGCCAAAAAATCAATATCAGAATTATCCACATGCAATTTCCAGCCACCGTTATCCCAGGCCATGGCGAGATACACCTCTTCAGAACGCATGGATTGTAATAAAGCGTCACCATTTGTCCAATAATTTTTAACATTGGGCTTCCCATCGATAAGGGCCTGACCCACTTTTTCCATCAACGCCTGGTAGGCATTGGCGTCACTGTATTTTGCGAATGGATCATCTCCCATTGCGAATGCTAAGGCAATCAACGTCGGTCGTTTCAGGCGGTAGCTGACGCGCCCTTTATACTTTTCGTTTAGCAAATCCGTGTAATCTGTTGCATCGGCAGCGAATTTTTTATTTACAATCAGGCCGGAGGTCCCCCAGCAAAAGGGCACGGCATGGGATTTAACGTTAGAAACTGTGTTTAGCAGTACGGCCTTCAGCATGGAAGGAATAATTTGATCGGCTTTTACCTTATTCATATCGATGGGCTGGTAAATTTGATACTTATCTTGAACCGAAGAGATGCGGTCCTGGCTGGGCTGGGCCAGATCAAAACCGGCTCCGCGTGTCGCCCGCAGCTTCGCGATCATTTCCTCATTGGTGGAATAGGTCACCTTAACAGTTACGCCGGTTTCCTTTTGAAACTTTTCGACCAGGTTTTTGGGTGCATAGCCTTCCCAGGTCAGCAACGACAGTGTCTCGGCTGCATATGCACTGCCCATGAAGGCAAACAAAAAAACAGAGAGCAAACCTGCAATAAGAAATGTCTTTTTCATGATGAATGTCCTCCTTTTGCTTTGATTAGTCTGATAAAGAAATGGGTTCATTTAATGGAATTATCCCCACCAAAAAGAATTGAAAATACAGGTAAAATACGGCGTTGATGAAGACCGAATTACTGATTCATCCCCACTTAAAACAGCAATCCACAGACCGGTTGAAAAGAATATTTGAATTAAACCTGCAGCTTTTATAGCTTTTGCATAAAAGTTGTATTAATCGGCTTTGTCGGCTATTTAGAAAAGGAACATGGATTGGGGACAACTGCAGTTTAAAAAACCAAGTTTTGGATTAAAAGTCAATCTGTATATTCATTATTTATATCAGATTGATAGTCTTCTATTTTTATAGAAATATGGGTCAACGACCACCCGCATAGCGAGTGGCTTGGATTTTGCCGCCATAGGCGGTAAAGGCGGGGCGCGAAGCGCCCCAATCGTTGAGAACAACGCGGTGAAACCGGGTGCAGAGTCCCCCCTTGGCGGGATTTGGAAAACCCAATAAACGAATTTAATTTAGAGCAGATTTAACCGGATCGAGAAGATCAACGTTTCAAAAAAATGAAAAAATTTAAGATAATTTGGGATTTTGATGGTACGATACTTCCGAGCACGCCCTATGACAGTGAGCAATCCTTATTAATGTACAGGATGAATCAAAAGGATAAGCCCTTTAGCCGGTTAAAAAAAGGCTACACCAAAGCTATCATTTATGCGGATCAGCGGGAGTGGTTGCGCAAGGGCTTTAAAAAATCCTACATCCGCCTGTTAAAGGGCACGCCGGCATCCGTTCTGGATAAAGTCTGCCGTAACCTGGCTGAAAAAATTTCGACAGCAGACCGCAATTGTTTACAGGACTTAAAAAATGCCGGACATGCGATGATCGTGTTGAGCTGCGGCACCGCTGATTTAAGCGAACGTATTTTAAAATTTGCCGGGATCGCGGAATGCTTTGACTTGATAAAAGCAAACCGTTTTCGCTTTAATAAAAATCGAATTACGGGAATGGATCCTGGAATTGCGGACCCGGATGATAAATTGGCCATGATGAACAAACTGAATTTATCCCCCGAGCGTACCATCGTGGTGGGAGACGGCTATACCGATTTGCCGCTTTTAAACTGGTCCTCGATTCCGGTTGTGATTGATCGAACCGGTAAGAAAAAAAAAGGATTTACCTCCAACCGTTTTCATTTTATAACCTCCATTCCGGAAATAATGAATATCATCAAAGAAACCGCAACTTAGATTAAACGAGTGGATCCATGCCAAATAAAAATCTGATCGTATTTGATATGGATGGCGTGCTGATCGATGTGTCCAGGTCGTATCGCGATACGGTGCGTCAAACAGCGAGACTCTTCTTTAAAGACGCCCCGTTATCTGAAAAATTGCCGGAGCCGCTTTTTCCACTGACCGATCTGGCGGCCGTCAAGCAAAGCGGCGGTTTGAATAATGACTGGGATCTATCCTGTCTGGTGATAAACCTGTTATTTAATGTGATCGAAAAACCACCGGTTTATGAGAGCAAAGATTCGTGGGATCGCTATCATGAAACCATCCGTCAATGTGATTTGAGTGCTTTGATCGAATTTCTGGAATCAACTCCAAAACCGTTGTCGATCTTGCTTCAGAGAGCCGGTAAAATCCAAAATCCGTTTATCTACGGGCTGTATGCGGGTGATGTCGGCAGCGGTAACATTATCAAGCATCTTTTCCAGGAAGTCTATTTGGGAAAAACCCTTTTTGAAGCCACCTACGGAGCGCCCCCCCGGTTTTACCATGACGAAGGTTTTATCCATCGGGAAAAACTGCTGGTTGATAAAGACATTCTTGATGAGCTCGCAACAAACCATGTATTGGCGATCGCCACCGGCAGGCCCCGCGCCGAGGCCGATTATCCGCTCAAGCATTTCGACCTCGAAAAATATTTCACTAAAGTCTTGGCTTTAGAAGACTGTCTCGAGGAAGAAGCGCGTTTGGCGAGGGAAGCAGGCAAAAAGGTTTCGCTAAGCAAACCCGATCCCTTTATGCTCGATGCAATTGCCACGAATCAGAACCAGCCGGTTGCCGGATATTTTTATATCGGTGATATGCCCGATGATATGCTGGCTGCCAGGCGATCTGCGGCCGGTTACAAAGGTATCGGATTGACACTGTCGGCACCGGATAAGGCCAGTCTGAAAAAAGAACTTCAGCGCGCCGGGGCAGATTACATCATTGAAGACTTTAGGCAGCTAAAAGCGCTTCTATAATCTAAACCGAAAATAAATCTGCCGCATGATGTTAAAGCTTTAAACCGATAAAAGGCGCTTATAATAAAAAATGAGCTAAAATGCCTAAAATTGAGGAATTCTACCCGTCGAGAGCTTCTGGGTCGAACGATCAAATTTATGATAAAAGATTGAGCGCAGCGAAACATTAACTTTAGGCACTTTAGCTCATTTTAGGCATTTTAGGCATTTCTAACTTTAAAGCACCTTTAGAACTTTATTTCCCTGTCCCTGAAAGTGAACCAGAAGAGGATAGAATAGTGTTAGATAGGAAAATCGCTTTTATTGATCTGAGGGAAGGGTCGATCCGCAAAAAAAACCTTCCGCTTGAACTGCGGCAGCAATATCTCGGCGGCAGAGGCATAAATATGTTTCTGCTCTCTAAATATTATACCCCGTCACTGGATCCCTTTTCACCCCACAATCCCCTCCTCTTCGGAGCCGGGCTGCTAACCGGTATGCTGGGTTTTGGGTCCCGTGTGAGTATCGCCTCAAAATCACCTGAATCCGGATACCTGGGAGATGCCAATATGGGAGGTGAATTCGGGGCCGAGCTTGTTAAAGCCGGATTCAGCCATCTGGTCATAACCGGCAGGAGCCCCCGGCCGGTCTACCTGCTCATCCGCAATGGCAAAATCGAAATACGCAATGGTCGCAAACTTGTCGGACTCGACACCGTTGAAACCCAGCAAAAAATCCGTAACTTGCACGGTGATGACCGGTTACAGACGGCCTGCATCGGGATTGCCGGAGAAAATAAAGTGCGATATGCTGCCATACGCAGCGGCTTAAAGAGCGCCGCGGCGCGAACCGGTATGGGGGCGGTAATGGGATCAAAAAATCTCAAAGCCATCGCCGTAAGAGGGACCCTCGATATCCGGGTGGCCGATCCCCAAAGATATCTGAACTATTACCAGCGCCAGCTGAATAAGCTCATGCAGACCAATTGGATACAGGCGCTCGGAAAACATGGAACGCCGCTGCTTTTCGGACCTGCCAACGCGGTTGGATTTTTAAGTGTTCGCAATAATCAGTTTACCAGTGTTGGGGAGCAGGGATATCAGCTGGAGGCCGAGGCCCTGGAATCGTATTCCAACGGCATGGTCGCCTGCCATGCCTGCCCCGCACATTGTCGCCACCGCTTTGCGATTGATGCGGGACCCTATGAGGGCACCCGCGGAGAAGGCCCGGAATATGCTTCCCTCGGATCGTTGGGAACCAAACTCGGAAACCTCGATCTGGAAAACATCCTTGAGGCGGTTGAACGCTGCAACCGCTATGGCCTGGACACGATTTCAACCGGATCCTACATTGCCTGGGCCATGGAATTATACCAGCGGGGAATATTAGATCGTAAAAAAGCCGGCATCCCTTTAGAGTGGGGCCATGGCACCTCGATCCTAAAAATCCTTGAGATGATTGCCCACCGAAAAGGCTTCGGAGACATCCTGGCGGAGGGCTCCTTCGCCCGGGATATGCTCGGAAATTCATCCCGCGATTATCTTCTGGAAATTAAGAACCTGCCCATCGAAATGACAGATGAAAGGCTTCCGAAGAGCTTTGCGCTGGGTTTGGCGACTTCAACCCGGGGCGCCTGCCACATGCGAAGCCGGCCTTCAATGGATGCTCTCGGGCTTCCGCAACCGTATCTGAAAAAAATCTATGGCGGCCCGGTCAGTAATCGAATTGCATCCTACAATGGTAAAGGCCGGATGGTCTGGTGGCACGAACTCCTGCATGCCGTCACGGATGCATTGGGTGTTTGCCGCTTTCAGACGGCCTTCTCGAGCCCGCACGCGCTTCAATTCAGGCAATTTGCCAGGTTAATTAAGCTGGCGACGGGTCTTGAAACGTCCGCGGGGCAATTACGGACCGTTGGAGAACGGATTTATACCCTGGAACGAATGATGCTGGTCGGCGACGGCATTTCCCGCAAAGATGACACGCTGCCTAAAAGATACTTTGAGGAACCCATACCCGCAGGTCCGGCAAAGGGCTGTGTTATTGAAAGGCAGCATTTTAATCGCATGCTGGATGAGTACTACCATCTCCATGGCTGGGACCCTGAGGGCATCCCCACAAAACGAACCCTCAACAGATTAGGGATTGACAAATGAGAATCGGTGTAAATCGAAAGAAGTGCACGGGCTGCCATCTATGTGAGCTTGTCTGTTCCCTCTTCCATTTAGGGGTCATCAATCCTGAAAAATCGGCAATTCGAATTCAGAAGGATGATTTAAACACGAACATGAACATACCTCGGGTCTGCCGTCAGTGCAAGGAGATGAAATGTCTGGATGGAGAGGATGTGGTCGAGAAGTTGGAAAAGGAACAATTTCGCTGGGTAAAGGCCCGGGCCGGGCGATGTCCATTTGATGGCTTAAGCGTATTCGGGCAGACGGCTTATCATTGTGACTTGTGCAGCGGGCATCCTCAATGTGTCAAGGTATGCACTCCCGAAGCGATTCGGGTGAAAAAGTAAATGGATCTATCGTTAAAAAGAAGGTGATTCATGTTGGGAGCATAGAAGCAAGGGAGTTGGATCTGTTATTTCTTGCATGTTACGGGTTGCGAGTTGCGAGTTATGCAGTGCCTGGGCTGGTTTGCAATATTTCAACCCGGAACCCGGAACGCGCAACTCGAAACGCTTGCAGTTTGCCGCAGGGGTTGCCGGGGGAGGCTTTGATGATTAGTGTCTGCGAATGTGCGTTAACCCAATCGGGAGACTCGCAAAAAGATCAGAAGTTGTTTCACAACCCCATCTAAGGCCCAATGGCTGTGTTGTCACGCAGAGCCTGATTCAGCATCGATCTTATTGTATTAAGGTGCATCCTCCCGCGAATTGAAATGCTCACGTACTAACGTGTACGCTCCGCTTTAAATTCACGGGACGCCTTGGTTTGATGAACACATTAATTTTTTAAAATCAAGATGTGAAATCCCGCGATCAAGCGGGAAACCTGATCTGAGGTTTTGAAACAACTTCTATTAAATTTCTGCGCTGATTTTGGAGGGTAAATATCGTGACCCCGGATATCGCTTTGATACTATCCATTCTGGCCGTCGCGGTCCTGTTTCTGATAACGGAATGGATTCCGCTGGAAGTTACGGCTTTATTGGCGTTGGGTACCGTTGCCCTGACCGGCCTGGTGAGTCCGGTCGAGGCGTTATCGGGTTTCAGCAATCCCGCGGTAATCACGGTGTGGGCCGTATTTATTCTCAGCGGCGGGTTAACCCGGACAGGGGTGGCGAATACCATCGGCCATTTTGTACTGAGAATGGCCGGCCAAAGTGAAACCCGGATGATCGTGGTCATCATGCTAACCGGCGGTGTGATGTCAGCCATCATGAACAATGTGGCTGTGGCGGCTTTGATGCTGCCGGTGGTAATGGATATTGCCCGCCACACGGGCTCCCCGCCTTCACGGCTTCTGATGCCCTTGGCTTACGGTTCCTTGTTAGGCGGCCTGACCACCCAGATTGGAACCCCCCCCAACATCCTGGTCAGTGATGCGCTGCGTAATGAGGGATTCAGGCCGTTCACATTTTTCGACTTTACGCCGATCGGGCTGACGGTCATGTTCGCCGGTATCGCATTTATGATTTTCATCGGCCGCCATCTGTTGCCGAAACGGGATGTCGCCAAAGAAGCCGCACGCGCTAAGGACAATGACTGGGAAACCCAGTATGACCTTCAGGAGCGATTATTTAATATCCGCATCCCCGCAAATTCGATCCTTGCAAATAAAACCCTGGCCGAAAGTCGAATGGGATCCGCGTTGGGTTGGAACGTCATTAGCATCACCCGCAAAGATCGAACCCTTATGGCGCCGGGGCCTTCAAATACCTTAAAAGTCGGAGACCGCTTGGCAGTTGAAGGGCGTATTGAAAATTTAAAAGAACTGAGAAACTGGCGGCAGCTCGTCATCGAGAAACGCCGTATTGATATTGAAGAGCCCTATTCGACTGATATCAAAATCGGAGAAGTTCGCCTGCCGCGAAATTCCAAATATGTGGGCAAGACCCTTAATTCAATCGGCTTTCGAGGCCGTTTCGGGGCCAATGTGTTGGCTATTCGCCGCAACGAAAATATTAAACGCACCCATCTTCAGGATGAACGCCTGGAACTTGGCGATATGCTTTTGGTTGCGGGACATCATGAACAGCTCGAAATATTCAAGGACACTGCCGGATTTGATCAATTCAGATACGTTCCCCGATCTGAACTCATCAATGTCTATCATCTGCACGAGCGCTTGATGGTCATGCGGGTACCTGATGACTCTGTGCTGGTTGGGAAATCCTTGAAAGAAACCCGGATGGGGGATGCCCTTGGCAGCAGGGTTCTGGGAATTATGCGAGGAAATGATCCCATCATCATGCCCGAACCCTGGGAAATCTTACAGGCCGACGACAGCCTCATCGTTGAAGGGCGCATGTCGGATTTTGAGATGCTGCAGGGGCTTGAAGAACTCGAGATCGAGCGCAGGACACAGCCCGATATTAACACACTGGTGTCTGGAAATGTCGGATTGCTGGAAGCCATCCTTTCACCCCATACGACCCTGGTTGGCAAGACCCTGCGCCAGCTTAATTTTCGTGAAAAATACGGCCTGAATGTACTCGCCATCTGGAGCCAGGGGCAGGCATACCGCTCCAATCTGCGGGATACGGCCCTGCAGTTTGGGGATGCCTTACTGGTTCTTGGCCCGCGGGAAAAATTAAAAATGCTGGGCCGCGAACCTGATTTTATCGTTCTCACCGAAACGGCTCAGGAAGAGCTGCGAACGGAGAAGATGAAAATTTCAATATTAATTATGGGCGGCATCTTGCTGCCGGTGATTATCGGTTGGGTCCCGATATACATTGCGGCAATCGTTGGTGCTGCTTTGATGGTACTTTTCGGCTGTCTTTCCATGGAAGAGGCCTATCGGCATATTGAATGGAAGGCCGTGTTCCTGATAGCCGGAATGCTCCCTCTGGGAACGGCTCTGGATCAAACCGGCGCCGCCAGACTGATCGCTGAAGGCGTTGTCAGCCTGGTTGGCCCGTTTGGACCCAGAGCGGTTATGACCGGCCTGGTGGCGTTAACATTTTTGGCGACATGCTTTGTGCC
>JASFIU010000168.1:0-8824 GCA_050122495.1 Desulfobacterales bacterium
CCCCTCAATGATCTAGAAGTGGTTTCAAAGCCCCATCTAAGGCTCAATGGCAGCGTTGCAGACCTCCGATAACTGCTCACATACCCATGTATGCTGCGCGTTATCGATCGGTCTGCGCCTTGATGCATACATTAATCTTTTAAGATTCGATATGTAATCCCGCTTAGCGGGGCCCTTAAACCTGATCTGAGGCTTTGAAACCACTTCTACTTAGGCGGAGGTATGTCACCTACAATTGAACTGCCGGGGGCAAAGGCCGCACAGCGGTTATAAAGCCTTGTGTTTTCCTTGATCATTTTGGCAAAAAATGCTTGTTTTTCCCGGGGATTTTCTGGGATATCTTTTAAGGTCCCTTTAGTAAAATAAATGATCACCGCCTGACAACATTCCTCCACCATAAATGCCAACTCTTTGCATTCCGTGACTTCAGCCAGCAGTCCTTCGATAATCTTCAGCATACCTGAACCGATCCGAACGCCAACCACCTTTTGAAGCGCATCGCTGGCGTTCAGACATTGCGCCCTGTAGGTGCGACGAATTTCGCCTGCGGCATGGATAATTTCAAGCTCAGGCAGTTTGATCTGAACCTCCACCATGGCATCTGTCAGCGTATCTTGAAGCCGGCAGGATGACCGCAGTGTTTGCTCGTCAATCTGCTCGACACTGGTGCAGCGGTTGCGCGAAAAGCTGGCCAAGTCAGGCATAGCATCTGCCTCCCGTTAGATTATAAGCCGATTTATGCTCGGTATTGCTCCGGCAACACCGGCGTGTCATCCCATTCTGCAGGCCAGTTCTGCCCGGGTTTTTCATTGCGCTTTTCTTTAAGTTCTTTGAGTCCGGGCCGCGCATATTTCATATGGCCTTCCTTCAAGGTACGCCCGTTAATGGCCGCTTCGCTGCGCAACCGCTTGCCGACAGTGCGTTCCATCTGCCGCCCGAGCCACAGCACCCGATCAACATCGTAGCCGTGTTCAATGCCCATCTCATCGATCTGAACCAGCATGTCTTCGAGACAGGTGAGCCCGACGTAGCGGGGGTCATCGTAATAGTACTCACCGGTTCCCGGCACCGGACAATCATCCAGAAAATTTGCCGGCTGCCCCCCAAGACCGCCGATGGTGGCCTCAAAATACGTAATGCCGGCTTGAAGCGCTGCCAGAACAGACGCCGACGATACCCGTTTGGTTTCGTGAAAGTGAGCGATATGAAGGGAGGTATCCGGTATCTCATCCAATATCATGGAGAAATAGCGGTACACATCCGGGGCTGAAGCGCTGCCGTCATGATCCGCATGTTCGATATCGGAGGCGCCGATCTCCAGCCATCTTTTGGTAAACTCGACCGCATCTTTCAATTCTGTAGCTCCGGCGATGGGGCTACCCCAGATCGTGCTGACCGTGCCGCACATCTTCATCCCCGCGTCCGTGCATTTTTTAATGCAGCGCTCCGCCTCCTTCCAGTATTGCGGCAACGTGGTTGCGGAATTGGCAAAATGATGTTCTTCCTCGGTTGAAACCATCATCAAACACCGATCCGGGCCGATCCCTTTCTCCCTCAGTTTGATCGCCTGATCAACGGCGCCTTCGCGGATCGTCACCGCTGTAATGCAAACATCATCGGGATTGATGCCTCTTTTTTCACAGCGCTTTTTAAATCGGTCGCTGCGCAGGTGGCGCAAGACGTCTTCAGCATCGCTAAACTGCGGCATCAGATAGGGATTACCCAGGTTGGTGACCTCGATGTTTCGGCATCCGGCAAAAATCAATTCTTCAGCGTAAAATGTCTTTGCGCGGGTAGAGATAAACTGCTCCAGGTGTTGAAATCCGTCCCTTACTGTGATGTCGCCGATGGTTACCTTTTTCGGCATTCTCGGAAAAATTTTCCAGTAATCGTATTCGGTCATGATTGCGTTGGTCTCCTTTCTATAGTCAATAATAACTTAAATCATTATTTCCGTTTCGTTTCATCTGTTAGTTGTCCGTGGTCAGTTGTCCGTTGCAGGATTTAAAAAAGAAATCGGATCTATGTCCTTATTAAAACTACGGACAACAAACGACTGACAACTGACATATGGTTAAAGTTGATCTCCCACTAGAAAACCCGGCTTAGTCAAATGATACACGAGAATTCTTACCTGCCCTTGAAATTTGGTTTCCGCTTCTCTTTAAAAGCGGCCAGTGCTTCAAGACGGTCCTCGGTCGGAATACAAACCCAATAGGCATTGGATTCGATGGCCAGCCCCGTGTGGATGTCGGTTTCCAGCCCGTTGTTGATGGCGTACTTGGCCTGTTCGATTGCAATCGGGCCGGCTTCACAGATCATGGAAGCCATTTTGTTGGATTCGGCCAGCAGATCCTTTGGTTCACAGATCTTGTTGACCAGACCGATGTCAAGGGCCTCTTGCGCGCCGATACGCTGCCCGGTAAAGATGAGCTCTTTAGCCTTGCCCCGTCCCACCAGCCTCGGCAGCCGCTGGGTGCCGCCAGCGCCTGGAATGATGGCCAGTCGGGTTTCGGTCAGTCCCATGGTGGCGTTCAGTGATGCAACCCGGATATCGCAGGCCAGGGCCAGCTCGGTTCCCCCGCCGAGCGCAATGCCGTTTACAGCCGCAATAACGGCCTTGTTCAACTGCTCGATGGAAGTGAATAGATTACGGATGGTAAAAATGTACTCTTTGACCCGATCCGGCGGAAGCGTGGCACGTTCTTTAAGATCCGCTCCGGCACAAAAGGCCTTCTCACCGGCTGCGGTGATGATGACCACCCGAATATTCGGTTTGAAACGTAAAGACTCGATCTGGTCCCGCAATGCGTGCAGCATCGGAAAGTTTAAAGAATTCATGACCTCCGGGCGGTTTAGGGTTAATGTGGCCACGCCCTTTTTTTCTTTAACCAAAACAACAGGTTCGTTCATGTATTCCCCCTCCTGCTCGTCGTCGTCCTCGTACTCGGACTCGGACTCGGATTTGGAACAATTTCGAGGACGAGGACGACGACAAGTACGAGCACGATAATATTAGAAACACATGCTTTCTGAGCGAGCGCTCGGTCATATATGCATTATTAATAGAACCTTTTCAATTTGTCAATAGCATAATCAATAGAACTGATGCCATCCATCGTATTCTTTTATTTTAATAAATTTCAAATAGTTATTTTCAATTTCCGGTCGGGTGCCTGAATGGCTTGACAATCTGAAATGAGACGTGTTATCTATCAGTTGAACGTGCGTTCAGTTTAACTTGTGGCTCGCAACCATCTGATTTGCGCTATAATAAGCTAAAATAAGTTTGTTTGGGGATGATGCAAGGAGAATCCTTTATGAAAGAAGCCGTCATTGTTAGTGCGGTGCGTACTCCCCTGGGTAGCTTTAACGGGTCGCTGGCCCGTATGGGGGCGACTCAGCTGGGCGCCCTGGTCATTGAAGCAGCCCTGAAAAGAGCCGGTATCCAAAAAAATATTGTCAATGAAGCGATCATGGGAATGGTCCTGCCCTGCGGTTACGGGCAAAATCCGGCAAAACAGGCCGCCGTCAAAGCGGAATTGCCCTGGGAGACCGAATGTTTCACCATTAATAAGGTTTGTGGGTCGGGATTGAAAGCGGTGATGCTAGCGGCCCAGGCCATTCAGACCGGAGATGCGGATGTTGTCGTGGCCGGTGGAATGGAAAATATGAGCATGGCGCCCTATTACCTCGAAAAGGCCCGCTCCGGATACCGCATGGGGGCCGGTGTGATTCAGGATCATATGGTGCATGATGGCTTGTGGGATATTGTCAATGATTTTCACATGGGCATTTCCAATGATCTGTGTTCGGAAAAATATAATGTCAGCCGTGAAGATCAGGATCACTATGCCGCTGAATCGTACCGCCGAACATTAGCGGCCATCGATGCCGGAAAATTTAAAGATGAAATCATGCCGGTGGAGATCCCCCGGAGAAGGGGCGAGCCGGTTTTGTTTGATCGCGATGAATGCCCCCGGGAAACCAGCTATGAGATTCTGGCGAAAATGTCTCCCGCGTTTCAGAAAAACGGAAGCGCCACCGCCGGAAATGCGTCCATCATCAGTGACGGCGCCGCCGCTGTGGTGGTTATGTCAAAAGATAAGGCCACGGAACTGGGGTGTGAGATTATGGCCACCATTGGCGCCCAGGCTTCAGCCGGTCTTGAAATGAAGTATGTGCTCGTCGCCCCAATCCTGGCGATTCCCAAGGTATTAAAAAAGGAAGGATTATCCCAGGATCAAATCGACCTGTTTGAAGTCAATGAGGCTTTTAGCGGCTCTACCGTGGCAGTCTTGAGAGAGCTCAACCTGGACCCGGCTAAAGTCAATGTAAACGGCGGCAGCGTGGCCCTCGGCCATCCCATCGGCGCCAGCGGCTGCCGGGTGCTCGTCACCCTTTTACATGAAATGATCAGGCAAAATAAAACCACTGGCCTGGCGACTTTGTGCCTGGGCGGCGGCGAAGCCGTAGCGATGGTGGTTAAACGGTAAACCATATGTGTTTCAGGTGTCAGGTGTCAGTGTTCAGGATAACAAAACCAAAGACGGTGAGAGTGATCCTTTTCCGTTTTCTGTCATATGTTTTCTGACACCTGAAACCTGACACCCGAAACCTAATAATTGAGACTAGGAGGCGATAATGGAGATTAAAACGTTGGGTGTCATCGGTGCCGGCCAGATGGGCGCCGGTATCGCGCAGGTTGCGGCCATGAGCGGTTTGGATGTCGTTATGAATGACATAAACACAGAATTTGTGGATAAAGGTTTTGAAAGTATCACCAGGATTTTGAGCCGCAATGTCGAAAAAGAAATGATATCAGAAGAGGAAAAAAGTGCCGTTCTGACTAAAATTAAGAAAAGTATCAGTCTAAAGGATATGGAAGCGGCCGATTATGTGGTCGAAGCGGCCATTGAAAAGGAAGACATTAAATTTGAGATTTTTAAAGATCTCGATGAAATCTGCGCAGATCAGGTTATCCTGGCCACCAACACCTCATCCATTCCGATCGGGCGGATCGCATCCCAGACCCGGCGGCCCGCAAAAGTGATCGGGATGCATTTTATGAATCCGGTGCCGCTGATGAAACTGGTAGAAATCATCCCCGGCATTGCCACCTCGGATGAGACTTTTCAGATCACCTGGGATCTGTCAGAAAAGTTTGGCAAAACACCCGCCAAAGCAAATGATTATCCCGGTTTTATTGCCAACCGAATCCTGCTGCCGATGATTAATGAGGCGGTTTATTGTCTGTATCACAGCGTTGGGACCCGTGAAGATATTGATACGGTCATGAAACTGGGAATGAATCATCCCATGGGGCCGCTGGCCCTGGCCGATCTGATTGGATTGGATACCTGCTTAGCCGTCATGGAAACGCTGCATGACGGTTTTAAGGATTCCAAGTATCGTCCCTGCCCCCTGCTGCGAAAATATGTCGAAGCCCGTTGGCTGGGGCGCAAGACCGGAAGAGGGTTTTACGAGTATAAATAAAAAACTTAAAGTGCCTAAAGTTGAAAAGTGGAATTGCCCTTTTTAATATTATTGTTCACGCAAAGACGCTAAGCCGCAAAGAAAGATAATCTAAATAATAAAAAAGCCCTTGGCGCCTTTGCGTCTTTGCGAGAGGCCCAATTCTTTAGTTCATTATCGTCATTTTCTTATCTGGAGGAAATATGCCGCGAAGAAAGGTCGTCAAACCAGTTCCCGTAGGTAAAAAGATCAAAAAAGCCAGAACCGGTAAAAAAATAAAGCTTGATCAGCTGGCAAACGAAACGGGGTTTTCCATCGATTATTTAAAGGAAATCGAGGCCGGTGATGCCATTCCGCCGGTCGGGGCGCTTTTGCAAATTTCCAGAGCGCTGGAGATCGACTCGGGTGCGCTTCTCAAGGAGCCCGAATCCCAGCTGGAAAGCCGCATTAAAGCCCATACCAAGCGGACGGAGAATTACGCCTACACGACCCTGACGCCCGGTGCTGAAAACAAGCACCTCAAGGCATTTTTGGTGAGCGTCGAGCCTCAGCAGGATCATAAGGGTGTCGGCTATCATCACGAGGGCGAAGAATTTGTTTATGTTCTGCAGGGCAAAATCGAGGTGGCTGTCGGTGAGCACTTAAATATTCTTGAAACGGGAGACTCCCTGCATTTCAACTCTGCCATCCGCCACAATCTAAAAAACATCAGCGATGAAGCCGCAGAGTTGTTGGTCGTCATTTACGCACCGTAACTGGCTCCTGGTCTCTGGCTGCTGGCCCAAATAGGTTTCAGGGGTCAGGAACCAGCCAGCTGACAAGTGTTATATTTGTTTAATTGGTTCGATTAGTTACATTGGTTCAGATTAAACGAATAAAACCAATTAGACCAATTCAACCAATGAAACAGAGTATCTGGACTGACACCTGAACACTGAAACCTGACATTTACCAAGCTACCAGTGCCCATAAATCCGTAACATCTGAACAAAAGCCAAAAAGGACGTGAAAACATGTCTTTCAAGCTAACCGAAGAGCAGCTCATGGTTCAATCCATGGTCCGGGATCTTGCCCGCGCGGAGTTCGCGCCCAAGGCCATGGAACGTGATAAAACCAAGGCATTTCCGGCCGACAATTTGGGCAAACTCGGTGAATTGGGGTTGATGGGAATGATGGTCCCTCCCGAGTATGGCGGCTCCGGCGCGGACACCGTGAGCTATGTCCTGGCGCTTTCCGAGGTGGCTTATGCCTGCGCTTCTACGGCGGTAGTGATGTCGGTGCATAATTCAATCGTCTGCGAGAGTATCTTGCGTTACGGCACCGAAGACCAGAAGCAGCGCTACCTCAAAAATCTGGCGACCGGAAAGATCATCGGCGCCTTTGCCCTGACCGAACCGAACGCCGGCTCCGATCCTTCCAGACAGTCTACCAAGGCGGTTTTTGACGGCGACAGCTATATCCTCAACGGCAGTAAAAGATTTACAACCACCGGAAAAAATGCCGGGGCGATTATTGTAACGGCTAAGACCGATGAGAAACTCCGCCACCGGGGCATTAGCGCCTTTATCGTCAAACAGGGAACGCCGGGATTGAAAGTGGGCCCCCTGGAAGACAAAATGGGATTGCGTGCTTCCGACACCACGGATCTTATTTTTGAAGACTGCCGCATTCCGGTCAAAGATCGACTCGGAAACGAAGGTGACGGATTCCTGATCGCCATGACGGCTCTTGACGGCGGGCGCATCGGCATTGCGGCCCAATCGGTGGGTGTGGCCCAGGCGGCCTTTGATGCCGCGGTTCAGTATGCCCAGGAAAGGGAGCAGTTCGGCCAGCTCATTTCCAAGTTTCAGGGGTTGCGCTGGATCATGGCCGACATGGCAACTGAAATCGAAGCCGCGCGGCTGCTGACATTTTCCGCGGCTGAAATGAAAGATCGCGGAGAGAATTACACCGCCCAGGCCTCGATGGCCAAGCTGTTCGCTTCCGAAATGGTGAACCGCACCACCGCCAAGGCTTTGCAGATGCACGGGGGCTACGGTTTTACCAAAGAATATCCGGTGGAAAGATACTACCGCGATGCCCGTGTCTTTACCATCTACGAAGGCACCTCCGAAATCCAACGCGTCGTGATTTCAAATCATATCCTCAAAGACAAACGCAAACCTTAAACGGTCAGCAGGCATTGATGCTTTTTCCCATATTTCGGCATAAAATTAATTTTACTTGGCAGCTGCTCTTTTTGATATCTGAAACGGTGGCGAAAGTTCTTCATTCTTAAGGTATCGCTAGCGGGCTGATATTGGTGTTTCTGCATTTAATCAAAGCTTTAAAGTAATTTTCTCTGCTACCTTTTAAGAAGAGAAAGGAAATAATCATGATTAATATAAAGAAATTTTTTTCTGTTTTCGCTGCACTTGCGACCATCTTCCCCTTAGTTACAGTTATTATTCCGTCTGCGCTGCTTGCATCCAGCAATATGAACATTGAAAACGAGAGGGTATCTACCGTAATCGAAAAATTTGTACAGATCAGCTCCATCCCGCGCTGTTCGGGAAATGAGAAGAACATAGCCAAGATGCTCAATCAATGGTCTAAGTCTAATGATTTGGAATTTAAAAAGGACAGCAAGGGAAATGTGCTCATAAAGGTACCGGCAACCAAAGGATTTGAAAACAAGCCGACCATCGTATTGCAGGGTCACCTGGACATGGTCTGTGAAAAAACGCCGGATTCGGATCATAATTTTAAAAAAGACCCTCTTAAGCTTAGCTACACTGCGGATTGGCTTTCCGCCCAGGGAACAACTTTAGGCGCCGACAACGGTATTGGGATTGCGCTATGCATGGCACTGATAGAAGACAAAAGTGTGTCTCATCCCCCTCTCGAGTTGTTGTTTACGGTGGAGGAGGAGATCGGCCTGAAAGGTGCGATCAAATTAAAAGCCAAATTCATCAAAGGCAAGACTTTTATCAACATCGATTCTGAAGGTGAAGGCGTTTTGACGATCGGATCGGCAGGTGGAACGGTAACATTAATCACATTGCCCACAAAGACAAACAAGTTGCCGCCGGAATTCGAATTGTTTAATTTGCAGGTCTCAGGTCTAACTGGCGGACATTCGGGTGTAGATATCCATCAAGGACGCGGCAATTCAATTAAAATTATGGCCGGTGTAATGGATGCGCTGAATAATGAGTCCCAGATCAGGCTTGTGAATCTTAAAGGCGGATCAAAAGTTAATGCGATCCCTCAAAATACAGTCGCATCTTTGGCTTTTGGTTCCGGTGTGATTAACAGATTTAAGGAAATTGTCGCTGCCTACGAGCAGAATATCCAAAATAAATATGCT
>JASFIU010000169.1:0-8798 GCA_050122495.1 Desulfobacterales bacterium
GTGAAATCACCATGGTCGACACCTGGCTGGGTTATTTTCTGCGACGGGCTGAAAATATGGGTCTGATGGAGAATACGGCGATCATCTTTACTTCGGATCACGGCTTCTACTTTGGAGAACACGGTGGGCTCTTCGGGAAGATGGTTTATGAAATCGGGTCAGATGGGAAGTACCCGACGCTGGATGACTGGGACAAACAAATTGAAGGCGGGATATGGGCCTATTCGCCTCTCTACGAGGAGATTGTCAATATTCCGCTGTTCATATTCATCCCCGGCATATCGGCCGGCGTTTATAGCCAGTTAACATCGGCCGTTGATGTGATGCCGACGGTCCTGGACGTTCTGGGATGTGACATACCCGATTTTGTCGAGGGCCAATCGCTTTTGCCGAAAATCGATGATACGGCCGCCAGTGGCCGAGAGTTTACCGTCAGCAGCATACCCTTCGCCAATCCGGGAGATCCGGTGAGGTCGGTCGACAATTTTCTTCGCATGTTGAAAGCCCCGACCGTGACAACCATTACCAGCGGCAATTATTCACTGCTTTACAGCCCGGAGAAAGGACAGTCCAAGCTCTACGATCTTTCCCTGGATCCCGGCCAGCAAAAAGATATCATTTCAGACCAGCCGGATTCAGGCAGAGAACTTCATCAATACCTGGTCAAATTTATGCGGGATACCCATGTTCCGGAGTATCTCTTAAAACCGCGGCTTGAGCTTTGCTTATAATCACCCAGGGTTTAGAAATCATTATTTAATTGAAAGGACAATCCAAATGTACACCAAGATTTTAGTCCCATTAGACGGTTCCGAGCTGGCAGAATGTGTGCTGCCACAGGTTGAAGCGATTACGACCGGATGCCAGGTCAGCACAGTCGTGTTCGTACGCGTGGCAGAGCCCATTGATCTTCCGGAAGGTGAAACTCGAATGGCATTGCCCGAGGAGCAATGGAAACAAATTGAAGCGGATCGAAAGCTTGATGCCCAAAACTATCTGGCACAGTTGGTAGAACGCCTTGATTTTAAAGGTGCCCAGCTGGAGACCCAGGTACTCTTCGGCAAGGCTGCCGATACGCTTGCCGATTATGCCGACGGAAACGACTTCGATCTAATCGTCATTGCCACTCACGGCCGTTCCGGTGTCAGCCGCTGGGTATGGGGCAGCGTGGCCGATAGAATTTTACATTCAGCCTGCGTGCCGGTATTGATGGTGCGGGCTCCCGGTTGTGTCATCAAAGTGTAAACCCATTTTCCTGAATCCAGGTTTTGGCAGTGAACACGGCCGGGTGATTTGCGTTCAGCCTTGACCGGGTTCCCCCCCCTTTGGGGCATAGAACTTGACATTAAATGTTGTGATTGGTACTTGCTAAGTACTCAGATGATGAGGTGGCGACTTTTATCTTTCCGCGTGATGACGCTCAAAAGAGCGGATTCTCACAAAAGAAAAAGGAAATAGAATTAAGACCTTTGTTTAGCATGCCAGGCCGGATCTTTTGACCTCACCGGAAATCATGAAATCAACGGAGGATGTTGCGATGCTCAAGGCCTTGAATGTCACCAAGCGGTTCGGTGAGCTGAAAGCGGTCAACGATCTTAGTTTTGAGGTGCAGCAAGGGCAGATATTCGGTATCGCCGGGCCCAACGGAGCCGGTAAGTCTACGGTTTTCAATCTGATCACCGGATTTTACAATTACGAAGGCAGAATCGAGTTTGACGGTCGCTATATTACAGGCATGCCGCCTTATCGGATTGCCAAAGCCGGCATTGCCCGGACCTTCCAAATCCCCCAAACTTTTCCCAGTCTCAGCGTGCAAAAAAGCATTTCCGTGGGCAGCCGCTTCGGTGCCGCCGGGGGGCTTGATCCCGCCTATGTGGATGAGGTGATTCGCTTTGTTGATCTTGAACAGGACCGATCCCAAAGTACCGGCCTTTTAACCCTGTTGGGCAAGAAGAAACTGATGATTGGCGCATCCCTGGCGACCAAACCCAAGATTCTGATGCTGGATGAACCCATGGCCGGCTGCAATGCAACCGAGATCAGAAGTCTCATGGACTTGATTGCCAAAATCAACCAGGAACTGGGCATCACCATCATTATCATCGAGCACTTCATGAAGGTGCTCACCGAACTTACCGAAAGCCTGTTGATCATTGAATCCGGTCGCAAGATCCTGCAGGGTGAGCCGGCTAAAGTCGTCTGTGATCCCGGGGTTATCGAATGTTATTTGGGTGAAACTGATGCTGAAAGTCAGTAATTTAAATACCTACTATGGTGAATCGCATGTTTTACTGGACGTCTCCATTTACGTGAATCCGGGTGAAGTGGTGGTCATGCTGGGGCCTAACGGCCACGGTAAAAGCACCCTTTTGAAGTCCATCTGCGGACTGGTGGATAATGTTACCGGAACGATCACCTATCAGGGTGAAGAAATTAATGGCCTTGTTACCGAGAAAATCGTCAACCAGGGTCTTATCTACATTTCTGAAAATCGGGAGCTTTTCCCCCATATGACGGTTTTAGAAAATCTAAAACTGGGGGCTTATTCCAAAAATGCTCGGGCCCATGAAAAGGAAAACCTGGAACGGGTATTCGCCCTTTTTCCCCGGTTGGTGGAGCGCAAAAAGCAGCTCGCCACAACCATGAGCGGTGGCGAAGCCCGGATGCTGGCCGTCGCCCGGGGACTGATGTCCAACGCCGATTTTCTGTGCATAGATGAGCCCTCTTTGGGCCTTCAGCCCAGCCTGCGGCATGAGATTTTTGCGACCATCAAACAGATCAACGAACAGGGCAAAACGGTTCTTCTGGTGGAGCAAAATATCCCCCAAATCGCGGAACTGGCTGACCGAATTTATGTCATGGAAGAGGGGCGAATTTCGTTTGAAGGTGATAAGGACGAAGCCCTCAGCAACGATCACCTGAAAGAAATCTTTTTGGGGATGTGATAACGGATGTTTAGCGAAGACACCATTTTATTATTCTATGAAATCACCGACGTGGTTATCGCCGGCTTGTCCACCGGTTCCGTATATGCCCTGATGGCCGTGGGTATGACCCTGGTCTATGGTGTGACCAAAGCCTTTAATTTTGCCTATGGCGATTTTTTCAATATGGGCGGCTATTTTGCCTGGATACTGATTTTCGGACTCGGCCTTGAGTTCGGCGGTTACCTGAGCATTCTGGTTATTGTCATGCCACTGATGTTCGTCGTTGGGTACGGACTGGAAAAACTCATGGTGGCGCCTTTAAGAAAGCGCAAGGACTGGGAAAACAAGGTCATGATGCTGACCCTGGGCCTGGCGCTTTTTTTAACCAGCCTATATACGGTGGTCTTCGGCGTCAAAATGAAATCGTTGCCCCCCATCCTGGACGGGATTCTTGAAGTCGGCCAGCTGGTGTTCTCCTATCAAGATATCATGATTTTCGTCATGTCCATAGGCGGCATCCTGCTTTTTGGGTGGATGCTCAATAACACCCGCATCGGTATGGCCGTGCAAGCCGTGGCCCAGAATCCGGAAGGCGCGAAAATCGTCGGTATTCCGCAGGGGCGCATTTTCGCATCCACCTTTGCGATTTCAACGGTCATGGTGGGTTTCGGCGGTATTCTGTTGAGCCAAAAGTGGTTCATCAACCCCATGTCCGGCGGCACCATCATGATCAAGGCCTGGGTGGTAACGGCATTCGGGGGTATGGGCTCCATCCGTGGCGGTCTTTATGCCGCCTTCATCATCGGCATGCTGGAAGCGCTTGTGGGCTGGTTGTTCGGTATGAGCTACGCTATTATTGCGCTTTTTATTCTTTTGTTGGCCACCCTGGCGCTTAGGCCTCAAGGTTTGATGGGAAAAGGCGATTAAGGTATGCGTTTAAAACACATGGCAATCATAATCGGCGTCTGTTACGGGGTCATGGCGATTTTGCCCATCTTTGTGGGAGACATTAAATTCATTATGAACATTATGATCATGTGTCTCATCTGGGCCGTGGTGGCCTCTTGCTGGGATGTCATGATGGGATTTGCCGGCATTTTCTCATTCGGACAGGTGGCCTTTTTTGTCATGGGTGCCTACTGTTCCGGAATCCTGGCCATCAATCATGGTGTGACACCGGTGCTGTCGATCCTTATCGCCGGTTTGTTTACCGCGGGCATGGGAGTCCTGGTGGGGTTGCCCTGTCTTAAACTGGCGGGGCCCTATATTGCTCTGGTGACTTTTGGCGTGCACATGGCCCTGCAGCCGACCTTGAGGGGTGAAATCGGCATTGCGCTGGGCTCCGGCGGATCCGTTGGTCTTCTGACTATTCCCCCGATCAACATATTGGGCTATCACTTCAGTTCCGCCAATATCGTCCCCACTTTCTATTTAACGCTCTTACTCTCCCTCGCCTGCGCGCTGGTCATTATGTTTGTGATTAAATCTTACTGGGGCGTAGCGTTTCTGGCCCTTAAAGATTCCCAGGATTTTGCCATGAGCCTGGGTATCAGCGCCTTTAAATATAAGCTGATGGTTTTTGCCCTGACCTCTTTTCTAACCGGTATCATCGGGGCATTCTACGGCCATTTCTACGGGGTGCTTTCTTTTCGCATGCTGGATCTGGACCTGTTTAGTATATTGATGGTCATGATGCTGGTGGGGGGCCTGGGCCATTTTCCCGGCTCTATCCTGGGTGCCTTTCTGGTGGTCGCCGGCAGTGAACTGATGGCGCCGCTGGGGGCATACCGGGCCGTGACCATGGGGGCTTTGGTGGTTATCCTGGTGCTGGCGCTGCCGGACGGTGTCATGGGTCTTTTTTTAAAACGCTCCGCAGGCCGTGTGACGGGTGGTTGATCGATATGCATTAAATGAGGTCTTTAAGCAAGAGCGTCGCTGATAGAGAATTCATAAGTTGTCGTGTGGTTCAAATCCATTTCTTACAACGCTAACTTTTAACGAAAGAGGAGGGACTATATGAAAAGAATCCGTCTATTAACACTGGTTGTGGTAGTTTGTTTGTTTTGTGCTCCCATTGCCATGGCAGCCGATACCATTCCGGTCGGTGTTCCGATTCCGATGACCGGCTGGGCCGCCGGCTCCGGGGCAGATTATTTCAAAGGCATCAAGATGGCCATCGACGAGATCAATGCGTCCGGTGGGCTGCTGGGCAAGCAGCTTGAGATTATCCGTTTCGATTCCAAAGGATTTGAACCTGAAGTCGTCATGCAGGCGGCCGATTATTTATGCGGCCAAAAGAATGTGGCTTCGGTGCATGCCGGCTGGGCCGGATGGGGCCAGGATGTGCGGGCTTATGGTAAATACGATGCGCCCTTTTTTGCGGACGATGGATCCCAGGCGGCCGTGGATGTGTTCAAAGAGGATCCCAAGAAGTACTACAACATCTACCAGACCACCGACGTGGGTGTCGAGCAGGCCAAGAGCATGTTTCGCGCCCTGATGGCGCTCCCCTATAAATATCCCAACAAAAAGGTCGTGATCATCAATACCGACGATTCCTGGGGTCTTGAAGTGGGAGACACCCTGGAGGCCAGCTTCAAGAAAAAGGGCTGGAAAGTGGCCAAACGGGAAACCGTACCATACGGGACCAATGAGTGGGGTGTCATCCTATCTCAGATCCGCCGGATCAAACCGGCCCTGATCCATATGGAAATTCCCAGCGGGCAGGAAAACATTACCTTTATCCAGCAGTTTCTCAAGAAACCCACCAACGCCATTCTCAGCCTTGGCTGGGGCATTACACCACGCGAAGTGGTGGACACCCTGGGGACAACCGCCGACGGTATTGTGGGCGAGATGCCCAGCGGGCTGCCGGGACCCAAGGCGCCCAATGCCGCGGGGCAAGCCTGGGTTGACAAGTTTGTGAAAATCAACAAACATCAGGTTCCGGCCGGCGCCTGGATTGCTTACACCGCTGTGAAGGCCTGGGCCCACGCAGTTGAAAAAGTAGGTGATGCCTATGATTTCAAAGCCGTGAATGCCTATATTCAGAAACACGGGTATGTGGGCGAGCTGGGTCAGATCAAATGGGATAAAGACAATGTCCTGCGTGCGCAAGCGGGTGCACCGGTGGTACACTATCAGGTGCAGGGCGGCGAACTTCAGCCGATTTTCACCGATCCGCCCCTGACACCGTATGCGGGTTCAACATTCAAGGTGCCGCGCTGGATTAAAAAATAAAGCGGTTGGCTAATTAACAATTCCACCGATGGGGTATTTTAATACCCGATTCAGATCGGATAGGGAGCGCACCTGCGGTCGGTTCGTCTGCCAATGTAACCGGCTCGCGGGTGCCATTCCCTATTGTCATTGAGTGTTGAGCGCCTCAATGAAGGATTCACCCTTTGACAGCAACTCTGAGTGATTTTCCGGCGGCCTGCATTCATCCAGCAATCGCCGGGTGTAGCCTCTCAGCAAATCTTGCGCACGCGGGCAATCTCTGGCTTGCCATTCATCGATCTGTAGGTTTTCGAAGATATGACTGAATTGGCGCGCGTCTCGAAAAGACTTGAGGGTCAGGTCTGATAGCAAGAAACTCCCGCCCGGACCCACCTGGGCGATATCCTCCAGCGCGATACGGGTATCCTCTATCGCAAAACCTTCGGCAAAAAGACGAACCTGCTGGATAATCTCGTTGGCATATACGATCAGATTGGGAGAAAATACCTGAGAACCCAGTAGGTCGCCGACAAAAGGCGCCAGTGCCTTTTTACCCAGGCAGCTGATCAGGTGATTGAACCATTGATGACCACCGGCAATTAGATCCGCTCCCCAGCCCATGCCGCTTCCGGAAGTTCCCGAATGGGGCAGATTGTAATGCGCCATCATTTCTGCGGCGGCTATATCTATCAGGTAGCTTTTGGGATCATAGAAACTTTCGTTGCCCTTCATATCAAAACAGGCCGGATGGATGCCGAGGATCATGGGCGTGCCTTCTTTGATCAGTTGGCCGAGGGTCAGTCCGGCCAGGACTTCGGCATTCATGAGGGCCAGCTGCCCGGCGGGGGTAATCGGCGTCGAGGCGCCGGCCATTCCGTAATTGGCATAGATGAAGGGTAAACCGCGTTTAATGGCGACGAACATTTTATCCACCGTGGCTTGGTTGATCACCAGCGGAGTGATGGGGTTAAAATAAGGGATAATCGAAGGGCGTGCGGATAAGTCGCCGTGTAAGTGTTCTAAAAGATCCAGCACGTGTGGAAATGCATTTTCATCCGAGATCAAAATGATAAGCGGTTTAGACGTATTGGCAGTCATCTCCAGGGTGGCATAGAGATCCGAGACTTGGGGCGCTACATCCTGAACAATGCCGACTGTGGAAATGGCGTCAAAACTTGGCAGATCATTTCCCAGGCGGACACAGGTTTCCATGTGTTTGCGGCTGAAAGTAACCGTCCTGTCAGTTTCCGGTTCCTGATAGTAAAGCGACGTGACACCCACGCCAAAGCGCGCCTGATCCGGCAGACGAAACGCCAGGGCGCCTTTGCGATCGAAAATATCAATACGAGCCGGGGCGGCCTGGACGGCCCATTCCACCAGATCGGGCGGTATGCGCACGCGGTCGCCATCAACTGCTTTTGAGTTTATAGCCCGAGCAAAAAGCTTGCGCGCCTGTTGTGAATCTACCCGTACGCCGGTGGTCGCTAATATCTGAAGAGAATATTCATGAACCTTTTTTATCTGCTTCTGGTCCAGCGTGTTTAAACGGGGCTGTACGATATCTGCTTTTTTCATTTCATCCTCTGAGTCGCCATTTTAGGCTATTTAAGGTTATCCCACGCCGACAAGTGCGAGTCCAAGGAAAATGAGGACCACACCGATCACTTTCGGGGCGTAACGGGGTTCTTTTAGTAATACCATGCCGAACAGGGCGCCTAGCGGGATGCTGAGCTGGCGGAATGCCGCGACATAGCTTACATTGGTCACAAAGTTCATCGATGCCAGAACCAATCCGTAGGTCAGGTAAATCCCGATTCCCGTAATAACGGCCGCACCCTTATAATCATTCAGAACTTCATTTAGGTACCTGCGTTCGCGGGAATTGCAAGCCACGATCAGCAATTGCCAAATCGAACAACTGATGCCTTCAAGAACCATATATACCAGGGTCGCATCAACAGGACCCCATAGCTTCCCCGGGTTTTCTCTAAGGTGGTGCAAGGCCGTGTCATCGATTACGGTATAGCCGGCGATGCCGACGGCGGCCAACACCGCTAATAAGCAGCACAGATTTTTATAATTTGAGAACCGAAGCTGGCGTAATGTTTTTAACGGTAGTATCATACATCCGGCGATAACCAGGATGATACCGCTGAGACCCCAAATACCGAGTGGCTTGCCTGTGCCGAAAATGAGCGTGATCAGAAAAACAAAGATGACCGGCAAAGACCGGGCCAACGGATAGGCAATCGACATGTCACCGGCGCGATAGGCACCGGCTAGAATCGCCATATAGGTAGCCAGGAAAAAGCCGGACAAAGTGATAAATATCCATACGGATCTGGGGATCAAAAGGATCTGGCTTCCGTAAAACAGCAAAATGGGGAGGACGCAGATCACACCCATGGTGTTGGCCACGAGATAGAAGGATGCGGTCGGGTGCTCTTTTTTGCTGATATAATTCCAGCCGGCGTGGGTGACGGCGGAAATTATAAGCAGAATCGCAGCGGTTAATGACATATCATCTTCCGTAAGTGCCGTAATCAGAAACCGCCCTTACCGCTGCTTTGATATTTTCTGCGGGAGTGGTTGCACCGACATTGCATAAATATAGACAAAAGCGTCCGTTTTTGCCGCCAACCTCGATATAGT
>JASFIU010000170.1:0-8787 GCA_050122495.1 Desulfobacterales bacterium
TAACACAGACCCCGGTTTTGGCGGCCTCGTTTAGGATTTGGGCCTCTATTTTCTTGCCTTCTTCGCCGGTCTCTCCCAGACCGGCTGTAATGATAATGACACCTTTAACGCCCATTTTTGCACTATCGGCAACGGCCGATACCAGAAATCTGGAAGGGATCACCACCATGGCCAGATCGATTTCCTTGCCCACATCAGTGATACCGGGATAAGCTTTTCTGCCAAAAAGCTCCGATCTTTTCGGATTGATAAGATACACATCTCCCTCAAATCCGCCCTCAAGGAGGCTTCGGGTTCTTCGCTCGGCAGCCTTTCCCGGAACCTCGGAGGCACCGATTACGGCAACGGAGCGCGGATTAAATACCTTTTCCAGCGACATGTCCATATTTACCTCTTTTCAAGCAGGTTTCAGGTGTCAGGTTTCGGGTGTCAGCAAACAGATGATGAAGGACAGGACAGAGTCTGTCCATTGCCTCATGTCCTCTTTGTCATTCTGACACCTGACACCTGAACACTGAAACCTCAAAATGACGTTATTATTTTCCTTTGTTTAAACCAAGATTACTGCTGATATATGTTTCAAACGCCTTGAATTCTGTTTCCAGTTTTTTTAAAGCGGGCAAAGCTTGTTTTTTCTTTTTCAGTGCAACGGCGGTGATGAGGGCATTGAGTAAACTCATCGGCGCAGTATAAGACTCGATGTAGGTCGGTATCTCAGTCTCGACAACAAGTGACATATCGGCCAATTGGGCGATGGGGGAGAGATGGCTGTTGGTGATGGCGATGATGTACGCCTTTTTTCTTTTGATCTTCTCCACAATATTGACGACATCCCGTGTAAAACGTCTAAAGCTAAGGGCGATTAAAACATCGCCTTTTCCGGCCGATAGAACCTGCTCGGGGATATCGCCAATGCCCGGTTTAATGAGGCTAACTGATTTTAAAAAAAATCTCAGATTGAAGGCCAGATAGAAGGCCAACGCATAGCTGCTTCGTAAACCCAAAAGATATATCGATTTCGCTGATGAGAGTTTCCCGACCGCGTTTTCAAACAGCTCATTGGATATGCCGCTCGTAATTTTGTGGATATTTTCGATGTCGCCGTGCAATATCTCTAGAAATACGGAATCAGAAATTCCAAAAGTTTCCGCGGATTCGGCCAGTCTTTGCGTGGTGGAATTGCCCTGAATGATGAAGTTTCCGACCTCCCGCTTGAATTCAGAAAAACCTGAAAACCCAAGCCGTGTGATAAACCGTGTAAAGGTGGCCTCGGATACGCCGGCCTCCTTTGCGAGTTGATTGGCATTTAAGATCAAGGCTTCATCTAAATGCTGCGTGAGATATTCCGCAATTTTTTGCTGGGCGGAGGTAAAGGTTTTATATTCGCTGTATATTTTATCGAGTATGGATTGCATCTACTTGATGAAAAGTTTTCATTATTTATTATGTTGATGATTTTATTTCATAGATCATATTTAAGAAGGGGACACAAAGTCCATAAATCATAAAAATCAGGAGAAATTAAGCATTTTACAGGAATAATGCATCTATTAAGGATATTTTATCTATTTCTGTATATTATCTCGTATTTTCATGATCTTATAAAATTTTTAGTTAAACCCCTTTGTCTCGGCCGAATCTTACGGCCTTTAGAGTCTTGACACATAGGATTCTTTTTGACATAGTTTCCGATTTGCTAGCTAATATATTAGAACCTATCTCAAAAATCGCAGATCATGCCCAAGGGCCCCGCTTGAAAGCGGGACTTCGCATCTGATCTTTTTCAATTTATGGTGCTCAGCAAGACACAAGATCAGACAGCATGCCTTAAGGTTTGACGAACACCTTACTGTTCATAAAAATAGGTGTGAGATCCCGCCAATTTAGGCGGGGCAACGCCGCCATTGGGTATTAGATGCATTTTTTGAGATAGGTTCTAGTTATCAATCATTAATTTAAATATTTTATAATCAGGAGGTAATTATGAGAGAAGTTGTTATTTTGGGCGCCGGCCGATCGGCGGGTGGAAAATTTGGCGGCTCTTTATCTGCGTTGACCGCCCCTGAGTTCGGTGCGGTGATCGTCGAAGAAACCATAAAACGGTCGGGCATTAAGCCGGAAGATATCGACCAAACGATATTTGCCAACGCCTGGCAGGCCGGGGTCGGACCGAATCCGGCGCGGCTTACCGCTGTGAAGGGCGGGGTGCCCATTGATGTGCCTGCGGTTTCCATTAATGTGCGTTGCGGCTCCAGTATCCAGGCATTAATATTCGGTGTGCAGGCGATCAAGGCCGAAGATGTCGGCACCGTGTTGGTCGGTGGCACCGAGAGCACCAGCAATGTCCCTTATGCCTTGCCGAAAGCCCGTTTTGGTTATCGTATGGGTAAGGGCGATATGCTGGACTTAATGCACAAAGATGGTTTTTTGTGCCCGTTGGGGAACGGTCTCATGGGTGATTTGACCGACGCTCTGGCAAAAGAATTTGATATTAGCCGTGATGAGCAGGATGCCTTTGCAGCGGACAGCCATAACAAAACCGAAGCTGCTGTTAAAGCGGGAAAATTTGATGATGAGGTCATTCCGATTGAAGTGCCGGGCCGTAAGGGGCAGGTAAACATCTTCAAGGATGAAGAGATCTTCCGCGAGGGTGTCACCGGTGAATCCCTTGGCAAACTCAAACCGGTATTTAACAGGGATGGTACGGTCACCGCCGGCAATGCCTGCGCGCTGTGCGATGCGGCTTCCGCCCAGGTATTAATGGATCGTGAAAAGGCCAAGGCCATGGGGTTGGAACCTTTAGCCCTTATCCGCGGATATGCATTTGTGGGTTTCGAGCCAAAGAGATTCGGTATCGCACCGGCAAAGGCGATACCGGCTGCGCTAAAGCAGGCCGGGGTGGAGCTGTCCGATATCGACTTAATCGAGCTTAACGAAGCGTTTGCGGCGCAGTATATCGCCTGTGAGAAGGAATTGAATATTGACCGCAGCAAAGTCAATGTTAATGGCGGAGCGATTGCGTTGGGCCATCCGGTAGCAGCGACCGGCTCTAAGATACTGACGACGTTACTTTACGCCATGAAGGATCGTGATGCACAGCTGGGGCTGGTGAGCGCGTGTATCGGCGGCGGTAACGGGGTGGCGCTGGTAGTCGAAAGGCTTAGTTAGAATGAAAGTGAGCTAAAGTTTAGAGTGATCTAAAGTGACTAAAGTTAAGGAATTCTGTCATCTTAATATAATAGATGGAGCGCCGCGCAAGCGAGACCTTAACTTTAGTCACTTCTAACTTTAGTTCACTTTAGGCACTTCTTTTATGCCCTTACCCGATCTTTGGCATGAGGGTCCATTTGATGACCCACGCTTGAGTTTCAGGATCTTTATCCAGACAGACAATCCCGCTATTTTGAAATTTAATCACCGGCTGATCGATCGATCCGGTTATCAGGTAAGAAGTAATCCGCTCCATGAACGGTAAGTGACCTACCAGCATCACATTTTCGTCTGGATCTATTTTGACAGCAAATGCGGTCACATCGTCCATCGCCTTTATCCCGCTAATTTCTTTGATGTCGTTTTTCGGTTTCAGAGTCCCGGCAAATATCTCAGCGGTCTGGCGGGCCCTGGTTTTGACGCTGTGTCTTATTTGGGAAACGTTCACACCATAATCACGGGCCAGGTTTGCGATGCGCTCTGTTTCCGTGAATCCTTCTTCAGATAATCCCTGATCAGGGTCCTGGTCCTTTGGCAGGCTCTTTCCATGCTGAATAAGGTAAAGTGCCATGACTTTAATCCTCCTTGTATTTTAGGTGGATTCTGTATATAGTTTTTGATCGAGCGTATTGCTCAATTTAGGATAGTTTAATCATTATCTAACATCAATACAATTTTTGTGATTTCCTTCAGCGCATTTTGCCTTCTATGAGATGACCCATGCGTATTGTTACCCGCCCGGATTTTGACGGAATTGTTTGTGCAGTTCTGCTGTATGAAGCCTTAGATATAACGGATCCTGTAATATGGGCTGAGCCCAACCATGTGCAAAAGGGGCTGGTCGACATTCAAGACCAAGACATTATTGCCAACCTGCCGTATGATGAAAGATGCGCATTGTGGTTTGATCACCACTATACCAATTAAATTGATATACCATTTCAAGGTGCTTTTGAAATTGCCCCATCGGCTGCGGGGATCATTTATGATTTTTACAAAACCAGCCTGCATAGAGATTATAGTGAGCTGGTGCAGGCAGCAAACAAAATCGATTCGGCCGATCTAACCCTGGACGAAGTTCTTCATCCTGAAAAACATTCTTATGTGCTTCTTTCTTTAACGGTTTCAAACGATTATCTACCGGACGAGCCTTATTGGAATAAGCTGGTTGAGCTCTTCAGAAAACATGATATCTCGCAGGTTTTAAAGGATCCGGAGGTAGAGCAGCACTGTCAAAGTGTGGTGGCCCACAATGACCGCTATATGGATTTTTTGAAAAAAAATACCGTACTGAATGAGAATGTCGCCATTACGGATTTGAGAACCCTGGATAAACCGCCCGGCGGGAATCGATTTCTGGTGTATTCTTTGTTCCCCGAGTCGATTGTCAATATGAGAATTCGGTATCAGGATAAAAAGAAGGAAATGGTGGTGGTCAATGTCGGGCACAGCATTTTTAATCCGAACTGTCATGTGAATGTCGGCTTGATGCTCGCTCAATTTGAAGGGGGTGGCCACCGCAGTGCCGGATCCACACGCTTCCACATCAGCAAGGCGGATGAATATATTCCCGAGATCATCGATATCCTGCTGAAGAATGAAAACAACGAGATTCGCAAACAGGACTAAACGTTTATTGTAATTGATAGAATAAAATTTTAGGAGAAAGAAAGGGCCGAAATATCCTCGGCCCTTTCTAATTGGAGGTGCGTTATCTTTAATTCATTAAAAAATTATGATGAGGAAGTCGGTGGAAATTTTTGAAGAATTCTACGGACGACTTCATTTATCATATCGGTTCTACCTTCTGGATTTGTATCAGGATCTAGTATGGCTCGCGTCTCGGCCCACCAGATAACCCGGTTTGTTTTTGGGTCAACAAATCTCAGGAGAAGCTTGCCCTTTTCGACGGCAAGGTCTTCGTCAAAACCGCGCCAGGCAGTTGTAAATACTTTGGATCGAACACCGTAAATGGCGATTAAAAAGTCGGGGTTATTTGATGTCTTTTTAAGCTTCTTAAACATTAATTCCGTGTCGATCGCAGTTTTAATTCGCTCCACCATCAAATCTTTGATCCCGATTGTTGTGGGGGTAGGGCGCAGGTCATAGGTTTTGAGTTCAGCCAGATTGACATTTACGTTATAATCCCAGTTTACATCTTTGGGGATTTCGACAGTAGCAGCACAACTGACGGTAAGAACCATTATACTGAATACGAGGAGATTTTTTACAACTTTCATGTCTATCCTCCTTCTATTAAACAACCAGATGGAATACCGTTAAAATTCAGGCTATAACCTATTATTTTTTATGTATTAACTTATGTTCCCAAGATTGAATTGTAATGTCAAGAATTAAAAAATACGAAATGATAGCGTCTTTTAAATTACGGTTAATCGTTTTTCGGGGGTGCTTTACATAAACGATCTGATAAACTTTTCAATATTTTCTTTGCCTCTGTAAACCCCGAAGTGACCTTCACACAGGATGTCCGCATTCAGCCCTATCATAAATTTTAAGCTGCGAATATAATTTTCACGATTTGACAACAGGGAGGGATCCAGGGGGCCGTGCACATCCTGGCCGAATAGTATTTTTTGATTTTCGATTTCGGTAAAATACACCAGCGAACCGGGAGAATGGCCCGGGCAATGGTATGCGAAAATCTCGCCGTTGCCGACTCTGATAATTTCTTTCGGGCCTTCAATTTTGTAATCTATGGCCAAAGGCCGCATTTTTGTCCCGTACCAGGAAGCAGCCGTCACATCACTGTCTCCGGTCTCAAGATACTCGGCGTCCAATTGGTGCGCAACGATTTTGCAGCCGTATTGCTCACTTAGCGCGACAGCGCCTCCGACATGATCAAAATGACAATGGGTCAGAAGTAAATATATAATCTCAACATCTTCTGGTAAGACCGCGGAAATATTCTCAACCAGCCGGGCATGACCGTAGCCGCATCCGGAATCAATTAAGGCTGCCTGGGGTCCGAATCTGACCAGATAAATTGCCGCATCTTCGGGGGTGGTTAAATTTCCACCGCCGACCTGCCATACATTTGGTAAAATCTCCATTTTGGTTTAAGTTTTTACACGCCTTTTCTTTTCTCTTAAATGCATTATAATCTTATATATTCGTACCATAAAAATTGCTTTTTTTGCAAAAAATAGAAATTATTGCCCTTTGAAACTTATAAAGCTTATCTCTAAAGGAGGACATTATGGACCGTAAAGAATATTTCGAAAATACGAAAGGCGTGGGGGTTCTGGCTACGGCCGATGGTGAGGGTAAAGTCGATGCCGCCATCTATGCCCGACCTCACTTCATGGAAGATGGAACTCTGGCGTTCATCATGCGCGATCGCCTGACGCATCACAATTTGCAATCCAACTCCCATGCAACGTTCCTATTTATAGAAAATGGGCCAGGCTATAAGGGCAAACGGCTGTTTATGACCAAAGTGCGCGAAGAAAAGGAGACCGAACTTTTATATTCCTTGCGTCGACGACACTATCCAGATGATAAAGAGGAGGCTAAATTTTTAGTTTTCTTTAAACTGGACAAGGAGCTGCCGCTTGTCGGTGCCGGAAATTGATGCACCTTAGATCAAGTATATTGTTTAATGCAATGGACTCTATTTAACGAGGGGATAAATGGAACCGACCGAAGAAATACGGAGTCGTCTGAAGGATCTATGCACCTCACAGAAATTGGCGGTCGTCTCTACCCAGTCCGGCGGACAACCCTATGCCAGCCTTGTGGCATTTGTTGCCACCGATGATTTGCGCCATATTTTTTTTGTGACTGCCAGGACGACCCGTAAATTTGCCTATTTGACCGAAGATTCACGGGTAGCCGTTTTAATCAACAGCAGCACAAATCAGGAATCTGATTTTCACGATGCGGTTTCCATTACGGCTATCGGTACGGCCGAAGAAATTAAGGGGGATGAAAAGGAAAACGTCTTAGCGCTATATCTGTCCAAACATCCGTATTTGGAAGACTTTGCCCATTCTCCGTCCTGTGCGCTAGTAAAAATTACAACCACATCCTATTACATGGTTAAAAATTTTCAAAACGTTATGGAGCTTCATGTCGACTGATGCGCCGGATTATATCGCCTGAAAATATCCACCCCAAGGATCGTCAACGGGTCGGTGGAAAGGGTTATGCGCTGGCACTGCTGGTCAAGGGCGGCTTCAGGGTCCCCAAAACCTGTTGTGTCACCAGTGATATCTATCACGAATATGTTACTCAGACCGGCCTGCGCGAACGCATTTTGCTGGAGCTGAATCGAAAATCATTCAACGATATGCGCTGGGAAGAAATCTGGGATTGCGCCACTCGCATTCGCAACCTATTTCTGCGCAAGCCGATTCCCTTTGAAATAGAAAAAGAATTAAAAGAGATAATCGAAACTCAATTTAGGGGGAAAAGCGTCGCCGTTCGATCATCGGCGCCGGACGAAGATGCCGCCGCTGCGTCTTTTGCCGGTTTGCATGAATCCTATCTGAATTTAAAAGGTGTGGATGAAATTTTAGACCATGTCAAAAAAGTCTGGGCATCTTTATGGTCCGATGCCGCTTTGCTATATCGCCAGGAGATCGGATTGGATGTCAAAAAAAGCTCGATGGCGGTGGTCATTCAGGAGATTATCGTTGGCGATAAATCAGGGGTCGCTTTTTCAAAAAGTCCAATTGACGACTCCCAGGGAATTGTTGAATCCGTATATGGTTTAAACCAGGGTCTGGTAGATGGTGCTATCGACCCTGATCGCTGGGTAATGGGCCGTGATAAACGCAGTGTGATCTCGCACACCCCAGCCGAGCGCACCCATTGGATGATTCCGGACAAATCCGGAGTTCAACGTGCTGCCTTGCCGGTTGAGATCGCAAATCTTCCGCCGCTAAACGTTCAGGAGGTCATCCGCGTCTTTAAACTGGCGCTCGATGCCGAAGGATTTTTCAAGTCACCCCAGGATCTGGAATGGACTTTTCAAAAACAAGATTTGTTTGTACTCCAGTCCCGCCCGATAACCACTCTGTCATCGCAAAACAAAGATGACAGCCGCAGCTGGTATTTGAGTTTACACCGCAGTTTTGAAAATCTAAAAGCCCTTAGAGAAAAAATTGAAAATGACCTGATACCGGGCATGATTGCCGCGGCCGAAAAATTGGCACAAGTGCCTCTGGATACATTATCGGATAAACAATTGGCCACGGAGATCGAGCATCGCTGGGAGGTCAATCAAAAATGGACCAACATCTACTGGGAAGAATTTATTCCGTACGCGCACGGAATTCGCCTTTTCGGCCAAATTTATAACGACAAAATGCGCCCGGAAGATCCATATGAATTTGTTGATTTGCTGACCAACACCGATATGGCCAGCCTGGAAAGAAATCAATTGTTAGATGAACTGGCGGGGATGATTCGGGAAAATTCATCCCTTGCAAAAGATTTGGCGGCCGGTAAATATGCCGGTCTCAATCCACGGTTTTTGGAAGCCGTGGATCGATTTATTGAAAAATTTGGCGATCTCACCTGTGCGGTTACCGGCGGGACCCAATGTGAGCA